>CAKUMG010000104.1 GCA_934667465.1 uncultured Actinoplanes sp.
GGCCTGCGCTGCCGTGGGGCAGTGTGAGCTGATGTACACCTACGACCGCCTGTTCAATGCCTACAATCACACTGTGGCGCAGATCCTGCTCACCGGCGTGGACGTGGAGCACACCGAACGCCGGGTGAACTTCCAGAATACGCTGTCCCGCCTGCTGGAGCTGGGGGCCCTGCCCATCATCAACGAGAACGACACCGTGGCCACCGATGAGATCACCTCCATCGGTGACAACGACACCCTGGCGGCCATCGTGGCCTGTTGTGCCAAGGCCGACCTGCTGGTGCTGCTGAGCGACATCGACGGCCTGTACACCGCCAACCCCCACACCCACCCGGATGCAACGCTCATCCCGCTGGTGGAAGAGATCACCCCTGCGGTGCTGGCGCTGGCCGATGGGGCCGGCTCTGCCCTGGGCACCGGCGGCATGGCCACCAAACTGCGGGCCGCCCTCATGGTCACCGGCAGCGGCGCCGACATGGTCATTGCCAACGGTGCCCACCCGGAGGTGCTGTACGACATCGCAGACGGCAAGCCCGCCGGCACCCGCTTCAAAGGACTGAAACAGGAGGACTGACATGACCACGACTGCCGTCTCCCCGGCCCCTTCGCCCGGCGTCAAGAAGCCGGGTGTCAAGAAGCAGAAGATGAGCACGTCTGCGACCATCCTGCTGCTGCTGGGCGCGGTCTACTGCCTGCTGCCCGTGCTGTGGGTGCTGATCGCGGCGTCGAAGAGCTCCAACGAGCTGTTCTCCACGTTCACGTTCGCGCCGAGCACCCACCTGTTCGACAACATCGCGGACCTGACGAACTACCGCGACGGGCTCTACTGGCGCTGGATGGCCAACACCGCGCTGTACGCCGGGGTCGGCGCGCTGCTCTCCACGCTGGTGTCCGCCATGGCGGGCTTCGCGCTCGCGAAGTTCAACTTCCCCGGCAAGGGCGTCGTCTTCAACGCGGTGCTCGCCGGAGTGCTCGTACCCGGCGTCATCCTGGCCATCCCGCAGTACCTGCTGCTGGCCAAGGTCGGCATGACCAACACCTACTGGGCCGTGCTGCTGCCGAGCATCATCAGCCCGTACGGGATCTATCTCTCCCGCATCTTCGCCGCCGCCTCCATCCCCAACGAGGTGCTCGAGGCCTCCCGGGTCGACGGCGCCGGCGACTGGCGCACCTTCTTCACCGTGGTCATGCCGATGATGAAGTCCGGGCTGGTGACGGTGTTCCTCTTCCAGTTCGTCGCGATCTGGAACAACTTCATGCTGCCCTACATCATGCTCGGCGACGACAAGCTCTTCCCGGTGACGGTGGGCCTGTCCGGCCTGCTCAACCAGGGCGCGTCCCAGCCGGCCATGTACACCTCGGTGGTGACCGGCGCGCTGCTGTCGATCATCCCCCTGGTCGCGCTCTTCCTCGCCCTCCAGCGCTACTGGCAGGTCGACCTCGCCTCCGGCGCGGTCAAGGGCTGAGGAGAACCGGCGGCTATGATCCCCTCCGTGCCGACCTCGCCCGGAACGGGCCGCAAGCGGCCCACCATCCGCGACGTCGCTCGCGAGGCCGGGGTCTCCTACGCCACCGTCTCCCGTGTCCTCAACGGCCGGGAGTGGGTCAGTCCCGAAGCGGTCCGTGCGGTCCGGGAGGCCATCTCCCGGACCGGCTACACCGCCAACCAGCATGCCCGCTCGCTGGCCACCGGACGCTCCGGCTCGATCGCGTTCCTGCTGACCGAGCCGCAGCACCTGCTCTTCGAGGACCCCAACTTCGCCGTGCTCCTGCGCGGCGTCGCCCAGGCCCTGGCCGCGCACGAGCTCACCCTGATCCTCATGATCGCCGCCACGCCCGAGGAACGCTCCCGGGCGATGACCTACCTCAGCGGCGGCCACGTCGACGGCATCCTGCTGGTCTCGCCGCACTCCGGCGACCCGCTGCTGGGTGAGCTCGTCCGCGCCGGCGTCCCGATCGTCGCCTGCGGCCAGGTCCTCGGCCACCAGGCCACGATCAGCTCCGTCGCCGCCGACGACCGCGACGGCGCCCGCGCGGCGGTCGAGCACCTGCTGGCCGCGGGCTGCCGCCGGGTCGCCCACATCGCCGGCCCCCAGGACACCTCCGGCGGCGTCAACCGCGTCCGCGGCTACATGGACGCCCTCGAGGCCCACGGCCTCCCGGTCGACGACACCCTGATCGTGCCCGGCGACTGGTCCCACGAGAGCGGCGCCATCGCCATGCGCGCGCTGCTCGAAACCGCCGCGGACGTCGACGGCATCTTCGCCGCCTCCGACTCGCTGGCCGCGGGCACGCTGCCGGTGCTGCGCGCCGCCGGCAAGGACGTGCCGGGCGACGTCCGCGTCGTCGGCTTCGACGACTCGGGGCTGGCGGCGTCGCTGGACCCGCCGCTGAGCTCGGTCCGCAACCCCCTCGATCGGATCAGCGAGGAGATGGTCCGCCTGCTGGCCGACGTCATCGCCGGCCGCACCCCGCTCTCGATCACCGTCCCGACGACGCTCGTGCTGCGGGAGTCGTCGCCCGCCTAGCTCGCTCTTCTTTCGTTCGGCTGCACCGTTCCACCTGTAGGGCTCCACCGATCTTCTTCATCGGCTCCACCGTCATTCCTTGATCGGCTCGACGGAAGGATCCACCATGCACCGTTCCCTCGCGGCCCTGGGCGCAGTCGTCCTCGTCCTCGCCGCACCCACCCCCGCCGCCGCGGCCGGCAGCCTCTCGATGCTGGGCGCGGACGTCTCGACGTTGCAGCGCAGCCTCGACCTCGGCGCCCGGTTTTCTGACAGCGGCGGCGCGGTGAAAGACCCGTACGACATCTTGAAGTCAGCGGGTGTGAACTATGCCCGGCTGCGGATCTGGAACAACCCCGCCAGCGGCTACAACAATAAGGCCAAGGTGCTCCAGCAGGCGCGGGCGATCAAGGCCAAGGGTCTCAAGCTCCTGATCGACTTCCACTACTCCGACACGTGGGCCGACCCCGGCAAGCAGTCCAAGCCGGCCGCCTGGGCGTCGCACTCGCTCGCGCAACTCGGCACGGACGTCTACGACTACACGTACGACATCTGCACCAGCCTGAAGTCGCAGGGCACCACGCCCGACTCGGTGCAGATCGGCAACGAGATCAACGTCGGCATGCTCTGGCCACAGGGCCAGGTGGTGAACAACAACTTCGCGCCGCTCGCCTCGCTGCTCAAGCAGGGCTACAACGCCACCAAGGCGTGCAACAACGGTACGCAAGTCATGATCCATACGGCGGACGCCGACAGCATGAGCAACGCCCGCTGGTTCTACGACGGGATCCGCGCCCAGGGCGTGACCTGGGACATCACCGCGCTCAGCTACTACTGCATGTGGCATGGCTCGCTCGCCAACCTGCACAACGTCATCACCGATGTCCGTACGCGGTACGGCAAGCCGGTGGTGATCGCCGAGACCGCGTACCAGTTCACGACGGGGAACGCCGACGGCACGGGCAACTCGATCCCGGGCACCGTGCTCTGCGACAACATCCCGGCCACGTGGGCGGGGCAGGCGCAACAATTCACCTGGACCCAGAACACGGCCCGCAACGCCGGCGCGATCGGCGTCTTCTACTGGGAACCGACGTGGTACGCGGTGCCGGGCAACGGCTGGGACCCCGCGGACATCAACGGTTCGGGCAACGGCTGGGACAACATGGCCACGTTCGACTGGACGGGGCGGGTCAACCCGTCCATCCGCTGGACTCCGTAGCGTGCCGGGTGGGGCGGTCCTCCGGGGCCGCCCCTTGTTGCGTCCGGGTAGCACAGTGGATTGATGAGGTGGCTGCGATTCCTTTCCTTCCGGCGGCGCGAGGACGATGCGGCGCGCAGGGCGATCCGTGAGCTGAACAAGCGCAGCGCGCGGAACAAGCGGGGCACCGTCCGGAACGCGGACGGCACGACGAGCGGCTCGCCGATCGATGACACCGGCGGCGGGTCGGCCTCGTCGTGGTGAACCGGTGTACTCCGTTGTCGGCGGCTCGGCGTCGTTACTGCTTCGGCGGCTGGTCGGCAAGTGAGATGGAACGCGTGGTGGTGGCGGGGTGCCGGTGGGACGATCGTCGGACGCGAGAGATGAGGAGTCTGTTGTGTCCGATGTGCTGACCGATCTGGCCTACCGCAACCTGCTCGGCGTCTTCAACGAGCGCGATCCCGCGGCGCGGGCCAAGGCGATCGAGGAGACCTACGCGGAGGATGTCGTCTTCCACGACCCCGAGGGGACCACGCGGGGTCGCGAGGCGATCGACGGCAAGGTGCAGACGCTGCTGGACGGCGCTCCCGGCTTCACGTTCCGGCCGTCCGGGCCGGCCCGGCTCTCCCATGATCTCGTGCTGCTGGCCTGGGAGTTCGGGCCCTCGGACGGTCCGGCGGTCGTCAGCGGCATCGACGTGTCGCTGGTCGAGAACGGGCGGATCGCGACTTTGCACACGATGCTCAACTGAGGTCCCGGGCCCCATCGCTGAATGCGGCGTCTCTGTCGGGGGTGCGGTTTACCGTGGCGGTATGACGGAGACGCCGTGGGAACCGCCGTTGGCCGGGAATGGAGCCGAGCAGCTCGTTGGCGCGCTGGAACGGCAGCGCTGGACGTTCCGGTGGAAGGCCGACGGGCTCGACGAGGCGGGCCTGCGCGCCCGGATCGGCTCGTCGGCGCTGACGATCGGCGGGCTGATCAAGCATCTCGCCCTGGTCGAGGACCACTACTTCGGGCCCCAGCTCGACGGCAGCCCCTACGCGGAGCGCTGGGACCTGCTCGGGCACGACGGCGACGAGTTCACCCTGACCGAGCGGGACACCCCGGCGGAGCTGTATGCGCTGTGGGACCGCGCGGTCGACCGCTCCCGCAAGCGGCTGTCCGCCGCCCTGGCCGCCGGCGATCTCGGGCAGCTCGTGCGGATCACCGGGCCCGAGGGCCAGCAGGTGACGCTGCGGCGCCTGATCTGCGACCTGCTCGAGGAGTACGCGCGGCACACCGGCCACACCGACCTCCTCCGCGAGGCGGTCGACGGACGCGTCGGCGAGGACCCGCCGGCCGGCTGGCGCCCCGTTTCGTAGCTCCCGGACACCGCTTGGTGGCCGACAGGCCCGGTCGATCAGGGGGACGAAGAGGCGTCCCGGCGATCCTCGGCGGCATGCTGTTGATCCAGGACGGATGGATCGCGACACCGCCCACGATGAGCGCCTGAGGCCCGCCTCACCGACGTGGCGGTAAGCGCAGGACAATCGTGACTGCCCACACCAGAAGAAGCACTCCTGACTGCGGCCTGGTCAGATGTCATCCGCCGCGTCGGAGCAGCTCACCGCACCGAGCGGCGGACACGCCGCACGCCGGGGTGAGGAAGCAAACACGTTCGTCGGTTATCTGACTTTCGATGCCCTGGTCGCGAACCGTGATCGGCACGACGAGAACTGGGCGGTCATGCGGCCGCTCCGCGGCGGTCGCCCCACCCTCGCCGGCTCCTTCGACCATGCTCGGGCGCTTGGTTCTTCGCTACGCGAGAGTGCCATGGACGCCGAGTTGCGCCGCGGAGTCGACCGGTGGGCACGCAGGGGAACCGCGTGGCGCTTCGAGCACCGGAAGCCACCCGGCCCGCCTCCGCTCGTCGACTTCGCCGGCAGCGCGCTGCGCATGGTGCGGCCGGAGGTCCGGACGTGGTGGCTGGATCGCGCAAGAGCCGTACGCCTGCTGACGTGGCCGGGATCGTCGAACGTGTCCCTAAAATGTCACACGTAGCCGGTACCGATGACTGTTAGTGCGTCGACGGGCCCAGCCCGCTCGCCTGCTTCGGCAACCGCCACGCCACGCCGGCTGGCTGTCGCCTGGCAGCACCCCGACAAGCGGTCTATCCAGCCGGCCGGTTTCCTGTCGGACCTCGGGACTGGTTATGAATTCCGCTACATCCGGAATGCCCGCGATCTGCCGGGCTTCGTTCCCTTCTTCGGATTCTCTGATCTTGACAAGCGCTACGCGTCCGCGCGCCTCTTTCCGCTCTTCGCGCAGCGGGTCATGGATCCGCGCCGGCCGGACTACGTCCGATTCGTGCAGACACTCGATCTGTCGCCGGAGGCTACGCCGTGGGAGCAGCTCACACGCTCCGAGGGGCGCCGTTCGGGGGACACCATCGTCCTCTTTCCCGAGCCGGTCGTCGGTGCCGACGGCGCCAGCTGCTGCAACTTCTTCGTGCACGGCATCCGGCACATGCTCAGCCAGCGTCCTGAGCTGGATGACGTTCTTGCCGGGCTGAGACGTGACGATCCACTGACCGCCATCCCCGAGCCGGAGAATCCCGTCAACCCCGAGGCGCTGCTCGTCGCGGAAGCGCGGAGCAGGACAGCGTTGGGATGGGTTCCGGACGTGCTGCTCGACTATGCCCGCGCCATCCTCGACTCGGGCGGTTACCGATTCTCGGCACGGCAGATCAACGGTCACGACGTACCGTCCTATCAACGTCTGCTGGTGCGGCTGGAAGGCACAGTTCCTCCGGGGTTCGAGGTGTTCTCAGGCCCGCGATGGATGCCGCTTTCCTGAGCCGGTCATCACCGCGAGCGAAGGCTTGAAGATCAGGGCGGCGAGAGCCGTTCCGGACACGCAGCGGGTCGGGAGCGGCGCACAGCAGGCGGTTTCGGCAGGCGGTGGGTACCGCTGGGGTAGCGCGGCGGGCCGGTGAGCTACCCGGGTAGTGGGGTGGAGTCGGCTCCGTGGGGTGACGAGGGGCGGGGCTTTCGCGGCTGATTCTTCGGGCATGCGAATCAGGAAGCTTTTTCCGGTGCTGGCGCTGGTGTTGGCTCCCGGCGTCACGGCTGGGGTGCCGCTGATTGCGGGCGTGGACAGGATCGGTGCTGGGGCCGGGGTCGCGAGTGGGACCGCGGCCGGGGGCTCGGGTGGCGGTGCGGTTGAGACTGCGGTCGGGGGTTTCGGTCGGGGTGCGGCCGAGGGCTCGGATGAGGGTGTGGCTGGGATAGCGGCCGGGGGCTCGGGCCGGGGTGCGGTCGAGGGCGCGGGTGGCGCGGGTGCGGGCGCCGGGGTGGCGGGGGCGATGGTGGCCGCCGGGGAGCCGTTTGCGTCGTGGGTTCGGGGTGGGCGGCGGTTTGTGGCCTTCGATCCTGCGGGCGACGGGCGGGCCGTGGAGGTGGTCGGGGAGCTTCGGGGCGCGGAGCGGGTCGTCGTGGTGGTGCCCGGGGTGGATACGACGCTGCGGGACTTCGATCGGGGACTGGGCGGGGTTGCCCAGCGGGCGCCCGCGGTGCAGGCGCGGGCCGTTTACGAGGCGGTGAGGAAGCGGGATGCCGGGGCGCGCGTGGCGGTGGTGGCGTGGCTCGGGTACGACCCTCCTGAGGGGATGACGCTCGAGGTGGCGCGGGATGTGCGGGCCCGGGCCGGGGCGCGGGAGCTCGTGCGGTTCGTGCGGGGGTTGCCGGCCGGGGCCGAGGTGACGCTGGTCGGGCACAGCTATGGGGCGGTGGTGGCCGGGCTCGCCGTGCGGGAGCTGCCACGGGTACGGGATGTGGTGGCGCTCGGGGCTCCGGGGATGGGCGCCGACCGGGTCGCTGAGCTGGGCGGGGCCCGGGTGTGGGCCGCGCTGGCCGCCGGCGACTGGGTCCGGCGGGTGCCGCAGGCGCGGGTCGGTCATCTCGGGTACGGGGTGCGGCCGTCCGAGCCGGAGTTCGGGGCCGCGGCGTTGCCGGTGGACGGGGTGCGGGGGCATGACGGCTACCTGGACGCCGGGTCCGTCACGTTGCGCGCGACAGCAGCCGTGATCCTGGGCATTGGGCGGGCAACGGAAAGCGGCGCCGCGCAGTCGATCCTCACAGGCATGAGGGACGCGGCATGAAGTGGGACGAGCGGGAACTCCGATCGCGCGCCGGCATCGGCGGTCCGGGCGTGGCGATCATCGCGGCGTTTCTGTACTACAACCGCGCCAAGCGACCGCCGGCGAACGGCGACCGGAGGCGGCGATGAGCACCGCGACGATCGGCGCGCAGAGGGATCACGCCGTCGACGCCGTGCGGGTCTGGGCGATGACCGGCGTCGTTCTGGGGCACTGGCTGGTGACCGGCTTCGTGGCCGGGGCCGACGGGCTGCGGGTGGCGAGCCCGCTGAGCCACATGCCGTGGTTCGCGCCGCTGAGCTGGGTGTTGCAGACGCTCGGGCTGTTCTTCTTCGCGGGCGGGTTCGCGGCCGCGAAGACGAACCGCCCGTTGCCCGGGCGGGTGGTGTGGCTACCGCTGGCCCTGGTCGCCGGCTGGGCGCTGGTGCTGACGGCCGGCGCCGCGGCGGGCGTCGCGGGCGGCACGCTGCGCACCGTCGCCGTGCTGGTGGCGAGTCCCCTCTGGTTCCTGCTGCCGTACTTCGTGCTGCGGGCGGCCCGGGATCCCCTGCGCCGGCTCGTCGCACGGTTCGGCCCGGGAGTGGCCCTGCCGCCCGTGGTGGTCGTGGCCGTCACCGATCATCCCGGGTCCGTGATCG
Source organism: uncultured Actinoplanes sp. (assembly GCA_934667465.1). Taxonomy (GTDB): domain Bacteria; phylum Actinomycetota; class Actinomycetes; order Mycobacteriales; family Micromonosporaceae; genus Actinoplanes. The sequence continues at coordinate 8,482 of CAKUMG010000104.1, forward strand.
CGGCGTGGGCGGTGCCATGGCTGCTCGGCACGGCGGTGGCGCTGGGCCGGTTCGGCACGCGGAGGCAGGCCGTGGTCCTGGCGGCGGCGGGGATCGGCGCGCTGCTGCTTCTGGTGACCGTGGGCGGGCATCCGGTCAGCGCCGTCGGCGTACCCGGTGCGGGCCGCAGCAACCTGTCACCGCCGTCGCTGGTCGCCGTGGCGCTCGCCGCCGCCCAGATCGGCGTGTTCCTGCTGCTGCGCCCGCGGCTCGGCCGCGCCGGCCGCTGGGTGTCCACTCTCAACAGAAGCGCATTGCCGATCTTCCTGGGTCACCAGAGCGTGCTCCTGGCGGTGGTTCTCGCGGCGAGTGCCCTCGGCAGCGAGATCCCCGGCCTGATCGACGCCCCGGACGGCCCCGGCTGGATCCTGGCCCGCCTCACCTGGATCCCCCTGCTGGCCGCGACCCTGGCCGCCCTGGTCATACCCCGGAAGACGCGCCCGAGGACGCATCCGAAGTCGCACCCGGAAACCCGCTCGGAGTCGCGCCCGGAGACGCAGTCGCGATGACCACGTCGAGCAGCGCCCGCGACCGCACCAGATCGGCGATCGCCCGGTCGATCCGCGCCCGCTCGGCCACCAGGTCCTCGACGAGCCGGCTGCTCGCGATCTCGGACGGCCCGCCGTCGTCGTGCATGCAGGGCAGCAGATCCGCGATCTTGGCACTGTTGAGCCCGGCCGCGAACAGGATCTGGATCCGCTCGACGCGGGCCACCGACCGGTCCGGGTATTCGCGGTGCCCGCCCGGGGTGCGCAGCGCCGCCAGCAGCCCCTGCTGCTCGTAGTACCGCAGCGACCGTTCGCTGACCCCCGTGCGCCGGGACAGCTCGCCGATCCGCATGAGCCACCTCACAGTCGTCGCACTTGAACCTGACACCTATGTCAAGTCTTACGGTTTCCCCATGCCGAACAAGCTTCTGTCACCGTACACATCGGACGCGCTGCGGCTGCCGAACCGGCTGGTCATGGCGCCGATGACCCGCAACCGGGCGACCGCCGGCGGCGTGCCCACCGAGCTCATGGCCCGCTACTACGCCCAGCGGGCCACCGCCGGGCTGATCGTGGCCGAGGCCGCCACCCCGAACGCCGTCGGGCAGACGTATCCGAACATCACCGCCATCCACAACGACGCCCACGTCGAGGGCTGGCGGCTCGTCACCGGGGCCGTCGCCGCCGCGGGCGGGCGGATGTTCCTGCAGATCGAGCACGGCGGCCGCATCGGGCACCCGGAGACCAGCGGCCTGCGGCCGGTCGCGCCGTCGCCGATCGCGCTGCCCGACACGATCCACACGCCGGGCGGCCGCAGCCCCTCGATCGTTCCGAAGGAATTGACGACCGCGGAGGTACGCGCCACAGCCCGCGATTTCGTCGCCGCCGCCCGCCGCGCGATCGACGCGGGTTTTCAGGGCGTCGAGGTGCACAGCGCCAACGGCTACCTGCTGCACCAGTTCCTCAGCGCGAACACGAACCGGCGCACCGACGTCTACGCCGACCGGGTCCGCTTCCCCGCCGAGGTGGTGACCGCCGTGGCCGAGGCGATCGGGGCGCACCGGGTGGGCCTGCGGATCTCGCCGGAGAACACCGACAACGGGATCGCGGAGGGCGACCCCGTGCCGCTCTACACCGGGCTCCTGGAGCGCATCCCGGGGCTGGCCTACCTGCACGTCGCGTACGCCGATCCCGCCCGCCCGGTCTTCGAGCGGATCCGCAGGCGCTGGGCGGGCACGCTGATCGCGAACCCCCGCCTGCCCGCCGACCACCTGCCCGGCGACGGTGGCCGGGCCGCGGCCGAGCGGCTGCTCGCCGAGGGCGCCGACCTGGTGTCGCTGGGCCGGCCCTTCCTCGCGAATCCGGACCTGGTCGAGCGGCTGCGCCGGGGCGCGCCGATCAACCAGGTCCGGGACGGCTTCCTGTACGCGGGTGGTGCGCAGGGCTACACGGACTACCCGGCGCTCACGACAGCGTCATCGCGTACAGCGTGATCCGCGGGTCGTTCGGCAGCGTGACCGAGCGGATCTGCTTGCCCGCCGTCAGCGGCACCGCCGCGGCGAACAGGCTGACCGGCGGCCCGTCGACGCCCTGGCCCGACTTGATCCGGTGCGGCATGGCGAGCACCTGGGTGGTGCCCGGCGCCGCCGTGCCGCACCAGTCCGCGATCGTGACCGTGGCCGTGGCCTGGGTGCCGTCGGTGTAGCCGATGGTCAGCGCCCCGGTCACCGGGCCGTTGTGCGAGGAGGCGACCAGGTTCAGCGTGCCCGTGGAGGTGGCCGGCAGCAGCAGGGACTGGCCGCGGGCGCGGACGAAGTTGGGCGTGGTGCCGGTCGGGTCGGGCGCCTGGTAGGTCACGCCGCCCCAGTTCACCGGGCCGGCCGGGGGCAGGAGGTCGCCGTCGAAGCTCCAGCCGCCGCCGTCGTAGTTGCCGGACGACTGCTGCGCCACGGTGGCCGTACCGTCGAGGTCTGCCTTTGATGTGAGGTCGACCCGGCAGGAGGTGCCGGCGACGCAGCTGAGCGGGTCCACCGCGGCGACGGTCGCGGTGCGCGTCACCGTCGTGGCGCCGAGCGCGGAGACGCGTACGGCAATGTCGTAGTTGCCTTGGGGTGTACCC
>CAKUMG010000105.1 GCA_934667465.1 uncultured Actinoplanes sp.
GCATCTCCCCGCCGTACCCGGAATGGTTGTCCGCGGAGAACCGCAGCGGAACCAGCCCGGGCCCCTGGAAGCCGCCCTTCTCGACCGCGGCGATCAGCCCGTCGCGGGTGAGATCCTTGCCGGCGGCCTGCAGGCTCTGCACGAACAGGTAGGCGACCGCCATGCCGTACACCTCGTTGTTGCCGAGCTGGGCGCCCGGGTTGTGCTGGGTGTTCGCCTTGGTGAAGAGCTGGATCCACGGGTTGGCCGTGTCGGTGGCCAGCGGCAGGTAGTTCGCCGAGACCAGGCCCTCGGTCAGCCCCGCGGCCGGCCCGAGCTGCGCGGTGAGCGTGCTGAGGTCCGCGCCGACCTGGGAGACCACGAACTGCGGCTTGAACCCGATCTTCGCGGCGGTGCCGAGGCTCAGCGCGGTGAAGCCGGGCACGGTGGCCAGCGCGACGACCTGGCAGCCCGCCTGCTTGAGCGCGCCCATCTGCGGGCCGACGTTCGGGTTGCTGGTGACATAGGTCTGCTTCGCGGTGACCGGGCCGACGATCTTCTCCCAGCCGGCGAGGCTGTCCCGGCCGAAGTCGTCGTCCTGGCCGAGGAAGCACACCTTCTCGCCGGCGTGCTCCTGCTTCACGTACGTGCCGAGGATCTTGCCCTCGACCGTGTAGTCCACGTTGAAGCCGAACGTGCCCGGATACTTGTCCGGCTGGTTCCAGCTGCGGCTGCCCGAGGCGACGAAGAGGTCGGGGACCCGGTTGGTCTTGAGGAAGTCCAGGACGCCGGTGTGGGTCGGCGTGCCCAGACCGTTGAGGATCGCGAAGACCTTGTCCTGGAGCACCAGCTCGCGGACGACCTGCTGGGTGGTCGCCGGGTTGTAGGTGTCGTCCATGATCTTGTACGTGATCTTGCGCCCGTGGACGCCGCCGGCGGCGTTGACGAAGTCGAAGTACGCCTTGGTGGCCGGCGCGATCTTCGAGTAGCCGGCCGCGGCCGGGCCGGTCAGGGGCATGTGCGTGCCCACGAGGATCTCGGTGTCGGTGACGCCGGGGGTGTCGGCACCGCCGCCGCCGCTGCTGCCGGAATCGCTGCAGGCGGTGGTCGTGGCCGCGGTGAGGGCGAGGACGGTGAGGACGGACCAGAGGCGCCTCATGCCTTTCTCCTTCTTCGAGGGAATCTCAGTGCTGCGATGCCGCCGGGGGCGGCGAGCATGACGACGATGAGCGCGGTGCCGAACAGGGCCAGCGGCAGGTTGCCCTCCAGCCGCTGCACATCGATGCCGTCGGTCACCGAGTGCGCCAGCGCGGGCAGCGCCACCAGCAGCACGGCTCCCCAGACCGCGCCGGCGAGGCTGCCGAGGCCTCCGATCACGATGGCCATGACCAGGAACAGCGACAGCGAGAGCGGGAAGGCGCCGGGGGAAACGCTCTGCGAGAGCACGGCGAAGAGGGCGCCGCCGAGTCCGGCGCACGCGGCGCTGATGACAAAGGCCAGCACTTGGGTACGGGCGACGCTGACGCCCGCGAGTCTCGCGGCGGTCTCGTCGTCGCGCACGGCTCGCATCTCGCGCCCGAACCGGCCGCGGACCACGAACCCGAGCACCACGAGCGTGACCAGCGCGCCGCCCCAGCTCAGCCACGCCTGCCACTGCTCGACGGTGACGGTGGCCGGCGGCGGCTCCAGCGCGACGGGCAGCCCCTGGTCGCTGTTGAACGTGCCGTCGAACGTGCTGGTGACCGCTGGCACCACCACCGCGACCGCCAGGGTCAGGCCGGCCAGATAGGGACCGCGGAGCCGGGCGGCGGCCAGCCCGACCACCGCGCCCACCGCCGTGGTGACGGCGATCGCGGCGGGCAGGGCCAGCGGGAGCGGCCACCCGGCGTTGCAGCACAGGGCGAGCGTGTACGCGCCGGTTGCCATCAGCGCGCCGTGGCCCAGGGACAGCTGCCCGTTGAGCCCGGTCAGCACGGTCAGCCCGGCGGTGACGCACAGGTAGGCACCGACCGTGGCCAGCTGGTACGAGCGGAACGGCGGCAGGGTCAGCGTGAGCACGACGATCAGGACCGCGCCCGCGAGCGGCCACAGCCCGGCCAGGGGGAGCGGGCGGATCCGGGCCGCCTTCAGCGCGATGCTCATACCGTCCTCGCCGCCGCTCGGGAGAAGAGCCCGCCGGGCCGGCCCAGCAGCACCACGACCAGCAGGACCAGGACGGCGATCGGCGCGACCGTGGCGCCCAGGTAGCCGCTCACATAGGACACCAGCAGGCCGACGACGAGCCCGCCCGCCACCGACCCGGGCGCGCTGTCCAGCCCGCCCACCACCGCCGCCGTGAACGCCGACACGAACACGATGTCCATGGCGTTCGGGTGCAGGCCCAGCTCGGTGGGGAGCACGAGCATGCCCGCCAGCGATCCCACGCCCGCGGCGAGCGTCCAGCCCAGGGTCAGCATGCCGCTCACGTTGACCCCGAGCAGGCGGGACACGTCCGGGGCGAACGCCGCCGCCCGCATGCGGAGGCCGGTAGGCGTACGGGTGAAGAGCAGTGCCAGCAGGGCGACCACGACGCCCACCGCGGCGAAGATGAACAGGTCGAAGCGCGACAGCAGGGCGACGCCGCCGACCGTGAACGCCTCCCGGCTGAACGGCGCGGGCGCCGGCCGGAACTCGTTGCCGTAGATCATCCCGAGCCCGCCCTGGATGACCAGCACCAGCCCGAGCGCGACGACGACGCCGTTGAGATGGTTAGCGTGGTCGACGAAGCGCATCACCAGCCGCTCGACCAGCGCACCGAGCGCCAGCCCGGCGACGATCGCCACCACGAAGCCGAGCCAGTACGAACCGGTCGCGGAGGAGATCGAGAAGCCGGCGTACGCGGTCGCGACAGCCATCGCACCCTGGGCGAAGTTGACGATCCGGGTGGCCCGCCAGATCAGCACGAGTGCGAGCGCGAACGCGGCGAACACCGCGCCCCGGCTCAGCCCGTCGAAGGTCAGATACACGAACCGATCCAAGACAACCCTCCTAGAAGCCGAGGTACGCGTGGCGGAGCTCGTCGTCCAGCGAGGTACCGCGGGTGACGACCCGGCCCAGCGCGAGCACCACCGCCTCGTCCGCCACGGCCAGCGCGCCGCGTACGTTCTGCTCGACCAGCAGCACGGTCAGCCCGGTCCGGTCCCGCAGGTCGCCGAGGAGCGTCATGATCTGCGCCGTGATCTTCGGCGCGAGCCCGAGCGACGGCTCGTCGAGCAGCATCAGCCGCGGCCGCCCGACCAGCGCCCGGCCCAGCGCGAGCAGCTGCCGCTCACCGCCGGAGAGCTGGTGCCCGGGGAAGCGGCGCCGCCGGGCCAGCGGCTCGAACAGCTCGTACACCTCGTCCAGCGCCCGCTTGGCATCCGCCCGGTCGGCGCGCCACAGCCCGCCGAGCCGCAGGTTCTCGTCCACGGTCAGCTCGGTCACCACCCCGCGGCCCTCCGGCACGTGGGCCACGCCGCGCCGGACCATCTCCTCGGCACGCACTCCACGCAGGTCCCGGCCCTCCAGCAGCACCCGGCCGGAGAAGGCGGGAAGCAACCCCGACAACGTACGCAGCAGGGTGGTCTTGCCGGCACCGTTGGCGCCCAGGACCGCGGTGATCGTCCCGGCCCGCACCTCCAGGTCGACGTCGTGCAACACGGGCACGCCGCCGTACCCGGCCGTGAGCCGCTCGGCGCGCAGCAGCACGTCGCCGCTCATGCCGCCTCCCCCAGATAGGCATCGGCGACCGCGGGATCGGCGCGGATCTCCTCGGGCGTGCCGTGCGCGATGGGCCGCCCGAAGTCGAGCACGAGAATCTCGTCGCACACGGCCATCACCAGGTCCATGTGATGCTCGACCAGCAGCACGGCACAGGACAGCCCGGCGATCAGCGCCCGCAACTCCTCGATCTCCTCGGGCCCGAGCCCGCCCGCGGGCTCATCGAGCAGCAGCAGCTCCGGCTCGGCAACCAGCGCCCGAGCAAGAGCGACGCGCTTACGAACCGCATACGGCAGCGTGCCGGGCCTGTCACCCCTGTGCCCGGAGACCCCGCAGCGCTCGAGCGCCGCCAGGGCATCCCCCCGCCCGGCGGCAGCGACCTGCACGTTCTCAAGAACCGTCATGCTCGGAAACAGCCCCACGCCCTGCAACGTACGAGCGATCCCATGCCGCACCAACTGATGCGGCCGAGGCCGGAACGCCCGCTCCCCGAGCGTCAACCGCCCCGCCGAGGGCCGCACAAACCCGCAGACGACGTTGAAAAGCGTCGTCTTCCCGGCCCCGTTGGGCCCGATGACCCCGACGATGCGCCCCGGCGGAACCCGCAACGAAACCCCATCGAGCGCGACAAGCCCACCGAACCGGACCTCTATGTCATGCAGCGCGAGAACCGTCATCGCCACCTCGTCCTAAGTGGAGCCGAGGAAATTTACACTTCGAGTGTAGATTCTTGCCACAGCATGTCAATGCCCATGAAACATCGACGACAACATCTACGTCCCGCATGCCGAGCCCTTGGTGCACCCCGTGCGCAAACGGCGCCCCGTGCGCTCTTGCCTTGGCGCTCCGCGCCGCTCTTAGCTAGGCGCCCGCCCAGCCGTAACCCACCCACACACGCCCTCGGCCCCCGGCCCTCGGCCCCCGGCCCTCGGCCCCCGGCCCCCGGCCTCCTGGCCACCGTGACCCGGGTGGCCGAGTTGGCGACTACGGTGGGGGTGCTGTGCTCGGTCTCAATTCCGCCACCCTCGCCACCGCCAATCTCGAGGGCCGGGCGAACGCATCCCTCTACGAGTGCCTGGGGTTGTCATCTAAGGGCAACCCCACGCGCTGGAGCATCCAACGCCGCTCCCGTTGGCGGCGCCTCGACCCTGGACAGCAAGCACTGCTCGCCTTGGCTCACCTGCGTAACGGCGACACCCCTGACCCGCCTGGCCAGCGGTTTCACCATCGGCGTGACCTACGTCTGCGAAGCAGTCAACCTGCTCGCCGCCACCGCCGAGGACCTCCACACCGCCGTGAGCGGCATCCGGCTGCTGGCCTACGCGATCCTCGACGGCATCCTGATCCCGATCGACCGGGTCGCGGACCAGAAGCCCTACAACTGAAGGCAAGCATCGTCCTCACGGCGTGAACGCGCAGGTCATCACCGATCCGACAGGCCGGCTGATCTGGGGCTTCGGCGGCCCTTGCGGGCGCCGTTCACGACCTGAGCGCGGCCCGCGCTCACGACACCATCTATGCGCTGAACAGCGCGAAGGTCATGACGTTCGCTGACAAGGGCTACCAATGTTCCCACGGCAGCATCCGAACCCTGTTCAAACGCCACCGCTACCGGCGAAGAAGTTCAACCGCGCCCACGCCCGGATCCGAGCCATCGGCGAACGCCTCAACGCCACCCGCAAGGCCTGGAAGAATCTCATCAAGATCCGCCGCAGCCCACATCGCACCACCGCGATCGTGCAGGCCATCCTCGCCCAGGGCTGCGTCTTCGGCTTCACAGAACCACATCAGGACCATGAGGGCCTGGTAAAAGCAGGTCAACGCGCGTTCCGCGGCGGGGTATCCCGAGCCCGACGTTCCGCTGCGAGCAGCCGGGCAAGGTCGCGCACCAGTTCCCTAGGCACGTCGAGCATGGCTCGATAGGCGATCACGAGGAGCCCTCTCGTAGACACGATTCTGTCGCAAGAACGTGTCTATCGATGGCTCCACGCCTATATCCAGAACCATCCGCTCTGACCCGGTATACCCGTGTCTGCAGCCGACAGCTGGCTGAGATTACCTCACCAAAAGCAGCAACGCCCTGAGTTGCCGGAGCAGGGTGTCAATGAGTGCTCATTCTTAAGAAGTGCGGCGAATATATTATTAATTCGAATGCATCGTTCAAAACAGTGTGGTGGACTGTTTTTCAGTGGGCTCTTTGAGGTATCCAAGCTGGACCAGCAATGCTCGAACGACCGCTTTACCGAGTTCCACCGGCACGGCGTTTCCGAGCTGTCGTTGTACATCCGCTCTAGTTCCCGCGATCTTGAAATCGTCCGGGAATGACATCAGTCGGAGCATTTCCGGAATGCGTAAGCGGCGCGCGCGTTCAAGTCCGGACTCGGTCTGTACGTTTTCCCAGTGGAAAGGCCCTACCCATGGGCCGGGTTGTGCTTGAAGCGTCGATGAAGGGCGATTCGGGTCGAGTCTAAGCAGGAAGGTCCAATACCTGCTCCTCCATGTAAATTTGTCACGTCCGCCATAGCGCTCGGTGTGCCACAGGTAGTTCTGCCCGGGAGGAACTTCGGCAGCCAATTCTCCGTACTCGCCGTCTACGATTTCGTCGATGGAGGGTGTTTCGGGACGGGCCAAACTCACGAAAGCCTGAGAGGCGGTCACATGGGGAGTTTTGGACTTGTCAATCTTGGTGTCGCGCTCGCTCCAGCCGGAATGGGTAGTGTCCGGGAATACGAACCTTTCACCGTCCCTGCGTCCCACGACAAAAACCCGACGACGCAATTGCGGCACACCGTAATCGGCGGCCAGAAGAACCTTCCATTGGGGATTGTAGCCTAGTTCGGCCAAGCCCTTAAGGAGTCTATCAAACTGATCTTTGTGTGTCTTGTAAGTAAGCCCTTGAACATTTTCTAGAATGAAGGCCTCGGGCGAGGATTCTCGCACGACGCGTACGTACTCATCCAGAAGCGATGCGTTGGGGTCACGGCTTTCTCGCTTTTGTTCGAGCCAGAAGCCAGACGTGCTGAATGGTGTGCACGGCGGTCCACCGACGACTAGGACGGGCTCCCTCGAACGAAGACCTGCCACGGCGAGGAGTTCCTCGGTGGAAATATTTCTAATATCCCCGACTAGGTACTTAGCATTCTTGAAATTTGCGCCCAGGGTCTCGAGCGCTTGCTCGTTGTAATCTGTCGCAGCGGCAACGCGAAGCAGCCCGCTTCCAGGGTCGCTCGAGTGGAGAGGCTCGGCGTCTCCACGCTCGACAGCGAGATCTAGTCCGCCGGCTCCAGAAAACAAGCTCACCACCGGAAGATCTTCGCTCATGATCCACCTCTAGCTCTTGACGTACGCACAGGCCGTCGGGTGACGGTCGTCGTCGACCAGTATCGTCGAGGCTAGTTTGCCGCAGGCGACCGACATGCGGCGGCATGATCTAGCGCCTTGATAGCTGTTCATCGATGGGAGGGGCATGGATCACGAGCTGATTGCTGGGCGGAGCTTCGGCGAAGTGTATCGGGTCACGAATCGGGCAGACTTGCATGCGTTTCTTGTGGAAGCCGTTGAAGCCTCGGGCGCGCGAGTGCTGTACGTGAGCGATGCGGGTCGAGCTCCCGTGTATCTCGGTGTCCGGCTGGACTCGGATGAGCGGCTAGGGATGCTCATATATCCATTCCGTGTCACTAGGAACACGATCCGTAATCGACCGGCTGATGAGGTTCGAGGCCAGCTACGGTACGGCTCCGAGGAAAGCTGGGAGCGTGCGCATCCGGTCGGACGCGATGTTGCCGGTGTGGACGTAACTATGATTGTCGGGATCGATCTTGAAGATCGAGTGCTGATCGGGTTGGACTCTAGCTTATGGGACCCGCTACCGATGGGCATTTCCTTTTATGCGAAAGTCGCTAACGTGGTGCATGCGCAACAAAATGGTTGGCATGTGTGGGAAAAGGTAAACCGGGCTGGTTCGAAGCGATCGCAGCCACGTTCTTCGAGTAACTTGGAGACTGTGGTTGCTTTTAGGCCGGAAAGGTTGATTGACTACGCGCGGCTCGAAAGGCGTGCTAGTCTACTTGGTCTTGATCAGCCTCTGCGGTACTCTGCTGCAGTGGCCATGACTAAAGCGTCCATCTCAGATGAAGCGCTACCGAGGCATGTGCTTGAGGATCAGTTCGATCTTTCTAGTGAACAAATCTTGAATATTATTAATGGCCGAACACGGCTTGCTGTGGCGGTCAGGGGTGGTGTGGCGGAGCATCATCTGGAGCAGCAACTTTCAACGCTGCCATATGTCAGCGAAGTTCGGCGCCTAGACATTGATGCGATGCACGATTTCGATGTAGTCTTGGCTACAGGTGATATGGTGCGTGTGGAGTGTAAGAACGCCAGCCCGAATAAGTTCAGGAACGGCAGCTATCGTGTTGAGGTCCAGAAAACTCGGGCTTCGAAGGGTGATCCTGCCTCTCGGTTCTATCCAGTCGATGCCTTTGATGTAGTTGCAGCATGTTTATTCTCCGCGACGGGTGCTTGGCGGTTCGTATTCGGTCGCACGGCGGACATGCAAAGACATAATAAATTCTCAGATCGCCTTGCTCCTGTTCAAGAAATCACCGAATCGTGGGTATCCGACTTGGCTAGCTTATAGGGATGCCGCCTTCTGTCGCAGATCGGCGATCGCTGATATCTGAATGGTGGCCGATCTGGTCTCGGCGACGCATCATGTTTATGTTGGCCTTTGGGTGTTTCGTCTACCAGTTGGAACTCATCGACGACGGCCTGCTCGTATCGCGATGGGGAGCTATCCGGCACCAGTACATGGCCGCGCCTCACAAGCTTGCTCGAAGGGCACGGGCCTGCTGCCTCTCGTGCTGCGATCGGTCAACGTCCGGCTCGAACCCGCCGCTCCGTGAGCCGGACATCATCGCTCGCGCTACCGAAAGCGCGCGGTCGTCCCGTACGGCGAAGTGCTGCAGCCGTCCCCACCGGTGAAGACGCGGATCGACACTCGGGAGTTGCCGCAGCCGCAGTGATCGGGGGCGTTTGTGTCGGGGGGTCCGCGTAGGGTCGGGTTCATGAGCGTGGATCACTTCGACGAGGCCGGCGTGGCGGTGCAGGCGGCGCTCGATGCCGGGGCGCGGTATGCGGACGCGCGGGTCATGGTGCGGCGCACCGAGGCGATGAGCGCGCGGGACGGGGCGGTCGAGGAGCTCAGTTCCGACGAGAGCGCGGGGCTGGGGGTGCGCGCGCTGGTCGGGTCGAGCTGGGGCTTCTATGCCGTGCCGGATCTGTCCGATGCGGCGGCGCGGGCGGCCGGGCGGCGGGCCGCGGAGATCGCCGCTGCCAGTGCGCGGGTGCCGGGGCCGGCGATCGACCTGGTGCCGTCGGCTCCCGTGACGGCGAGCTGGGCCAGCCCGTGCGAGATCGATCCGCTGTCGGTGCCGCTCTCGGAGAAGGGTGACCTGCTCGTGGCGGCCACCTCGGCGGCCAAGGGAGCGGGCGCCGACCTGGCCGAGGGCATCTACCAGATCTGGGACACCCGCAAGTGGTTCGTGTCCAGCGACGGGCACCGCATCGACCAGCACGTCCGCGAGTGCGGGGCCGGCATCACGGCCAGCGCCTACGGCGACAACGAGATCCAGCGCCGGTCGTGGCCGTCGCACCGCGGGCAATATGGCACGCGCGGCTGGGAGCTGGTGCACGAGCTGGCCCTGACCGACAACGCCGCGCGGATGGCCGAGGAGGCGCGGGCGCTGCTGACCGCCCCGCTCTGCCCCGCCGGCGAGACCACGCTGATCCTCGGCGGCGAGCAGCTCGCGCTGCAGATCCACGAGTCCGTGGGGCACGCCATCGAGCTCGACCGCATCCTCGGCTGGGAGGCCGCGTTCGCCGGCACGTCGTGGCTCGACCTGAGCAAGCTCGGCAGCCTGCGCTACGGCTCCGAGCTCATGAACATCACCGTCGACCCGACCATCCCGGGCGCGCTGGGCAGCTTCGGCTTCGACGACGAGGGCTCGCCCGCGGTCAAGCGCGACGCGGTCCGCGACGGCCTGTGGGTGGGCGTGCTCGCCGGGCGCGACTCGGCGGCGATGGCCGGCCTCGACTATGCGGGCAGCGTGCGCTCCGACGGCTGGGCGCGGCTGCCGATGGTCCGGATGACCAACGTGGGACTCGAGCCGGGCCCGCACACCCTCGACGAGATCATCGCCGCCACCGACGACGGCGTGTTCATGGATATCAACCGGTCGTGGTCCATCGACGACAAGCGGCTCAACTTCCAGTTCGGGTGCGAGATCGGCTACGAGGTGAAGAACGGCAAGCGCGGGCGGATGCTGCGCAATCCCACCTACACGGGCATCGGGCCGAAGTTCTGGCAGTCGATGGACATGCTCTCCTCGGAGACGGTCGCCTGGGGCACGCCCAACTGCGGCAAGGGGCAGCCGGGTCAGGTCGGGCACACCGGGCACCCGGCCGCGCCCGCCCGCTTCACCAACGTCCGCGTCGGGGTGCACGGATGACCGGGTTCGCGGGGCGCGGCGTCTTCTGCCGGGCGGGCGTGGGGACGGGCCGGCTCGGCGTCCCGCACACGGCAGGCGCAGGAACAGGCCGGCGCGGTGCGAGCGGCATCTCTCTCATGGCGGGCGTGGGGACGGGCCGGCTCGGCGGGGCGCGGGAGATCGGCGGGACTGGCATCGAGGCGAACGGGGTGGGGCGATGAGCGACGAGCGGGAGCTCGCGGGGCGCGTGGTGGAGCTGGCCCGGAAGCTGGCCGGCGCGGGGGCCGAGGCCGAGGTCACGGCCGTGAACTCCGACGAGGCGCTGACCCGGTTCGCGAACTCGGCGATCCACCAGAACGTCGCCGAGGCCACCACGACCGTGCGGCTGCGGCTGCACCTCGACGGACGGACGGCGGGCGGTTCCACGACCGTGATCGGCGCCGACGGGCTGACCGCGCTGGTGGAGCGCACGATCGCCGCGGCCCGGCTGGCGCCGCCCGACCCGTCCTGGGCCGGGCTCACGGCCCCGGCGCCGCTGCGGCCCGAGGCCGGGTTCGACGAGGCCACCGCGGCCGCCGGACCGCAGGAGCGGGCCGCCAGGGTGCGGGACTTCGTGGACGCCGCCGGTGGGCTCGAGACCGCGGGCTTCTGCCGGAGCACGTCCGTCTCCGGCGGGTTCGCCAACTCCGCGGGCCAGTCCGTCGCGGGCCGCGCCGCCGAGGCGATGATGGCGGCGCTCATCGCCCGCCACCTGCCCCTCTCCGGCGCCCAGGCCGACGCGGTGGCGGCCGCCGCGCACCCGACGCTGCGCAACTGGAACGGCACCGAGGTCGGCGACATCCGCACCGTCGGGCCGCTGGAGGCGTGACCC
>CAKUMG010000106.1 GCA_934667465.1 uncultured Actinoplanes sp.
GCCGCCGAACACGTTGAGCCCGATCGACGACACCCCGCGGGCCCGGCACTCGTCCTCGAGCGCCCGCATGACAGCCCGGCCGTAGCCCCGGCGGCGCTGCTCCTCCTCGATCACGATGTCGTAGATCCACGCTCGCAGGCCGTCCGCCTTGGTGGACAGCGCGAACCACAGCATGCCGACATCGGCGTCGCCGTCGTACGCCCGGAACAGTAAGTTGTCCGCCGACGCCAGCCCGTCGGGCAGCACCCGGGCGTAGTCGTCCGCCGCCTTGCGCGCCGCATCCTCCGGCGACAGCTCCCCGGAGTCCAGGATGGATCGCGCGTAGTTCTCCTCCGCGCTCTCCCGGTACCGCTTGTACTGCGCCTCGTCCATGGGCACCAACCGCACCTCAGCCACCTCGCGCCTCCACCCTTTCCGCTCCGTCGTCGGTCCGTTCATCAGCTCACGTAGGCGACGATGTCGCGCACCACCGGCCCGTACGCCTGCTCGGGCTCGGCCACCCATCCGACCACGTTCCAGGTGCCCAGCCGGTAGACCGCGGCACGCACCAGCATCTGGCCCCATCCGGCCAGATGGTCCCACCGCAGCGCCAGCTCGAAGCCGTGCCCGTGCCACACCATGGCGTCCACCACGGCCACCGCCGCGGCCCACTCCGGCGGCCGCCAGTACACGGCCCAGTCGATCACCGCCGGCGCCAGCCCCTCGGCGAAGAGCACGTTGCCCAGCAGATCACCGTGAACCGCCTGCTCGGCCATCACCACGGGCCGCCGCACCTCGAGCAGCCGGTCGAGCAGCACGCTGGGCCGCCGCACGCCGGCATCGCCCCACGCGAGCCGCTCCCCATTCGCCCACGGATCCGCCCGCGTGTCCAGGAAGGAGGGCCGCGCGACCCCGGCCAGGGCCGCGTGGAACGCCGCCCCGGTCCGCACCACCTCGTCGGCCCGCCGCTGATCGGGCACGCCCGCCACGAACCGCGTCGCCTCCCACCCGTGCGCCACCCAGTCACCGTCCGCCGCCCGCACCGCCCGCGCGACCCGGAACCCCGCCGCCTCACCGGCCCCGGCCGCCCCGTGCCCCGCCGCCTCACGCCCCTCCGCCGCGCCGAGCCTTGCCAGCACCTCGGCCCGCCACCGCACCTCGTCGTCGCCCTCCGACGGCTTCAGCACGACATCACCGGCCCGCCACGTCCCGCCCTTGCCCCCGGCCAGCCGCACCGGCTCCCCTACCGCCCCGAACGCCCGCAGCACCTCCCCGGGCGGCGGCCGCTCCACCGTCGCCCAGTCAGGGTCCCGCGGCAACGAGAAGGGAAGATCGGCAACCATCCCTCGATCATGGCACCCGGCCCCGGACCAGGCCTCCCGCATCACGAGCACCTCCGCGCCAGCCACCGACCGCCTCGCCCACCGCAGTTCCTGCCCACCCACCCGCACCACAGCCCTGCCCACCCCGTCCGCGGCCGGCCCTCCCAGCGCTGCCCGGTCACTGGCCCGAGGCACCGCCCCGGACGGGCATCCGGCCTCACTCCCGCCCCGGTCCGCACGCGAACTCGGCGACGGTGCGCCAAGGCCGCCGGCCCGGCGTCCCGGCCATCAACCGCACCGGACCCGGCACGAACGTGATCGGCAGCCGCGCCGCGACCGCGACGCCGGCCCGATCCAGCGCGGCCCGGGCCGCGTCATGCCCGATGGTCAGGTGCGGCACCACCTCCGCGAACTCGCCGCCGTAAGGCGCTGCAGCGGGAAACCGCCGCCAGACCGCAAGGGTCAGCTCGCGGAAGGGCTGCTCGGGCCGCGGTGCCAGCCACACCACCCGCTCGCTGAACCAGCCGACCCGGTCCAGAACGGCCCCGCACACCGGGACAGACCCGATGACCTCCCGCAGATCCGACAACACCCGGCAATCGATCAGCTCGGGCGGCAAGAAGGGATACAGCACCGTGATGTGCGCCGGAACTCCCCACCCGGCAGCCCTATCCCACCGCGCCCGGTGCGCGCCGACAGCATCCTCAGCCTCCGGCACCGGCAGGATCAGGGCCGTCTGCGTCGGCTTCTCCACCACCTCAGTCTTTGGACTCCGGCCTCTCGCGTCCACCTATATCGCCACGGCCCGACCCTCGAGGCGGCGTTCGATGCGCCGGCCACTCGTGGACCGCATCGCCGGCGAGTCAGCGGGCGGGTGAACTGCCGGGGCGAGCGACCGTCGCTATGCCGCCTTCCAGAGCGGGCCCGAATTGCGAGAACCAGCGCGCATCGGAGACACCGACCCGCTGGGCCGTCCGAGCACTGCCCGCTCCAGGGCTGGGGACAGCACCCAGATCGGACGGCCCGGGCCGCCGGGCTCGCAGGCCAGGGGCGCCACCCTCAATTGGCACCAGGAACCCATCCGGCTGGCGTGTCCGAGGCTCGGTCCCGGTTGAGCGAGCCGGGCGGGGCGGGTCGGCCGGGCGGGGCGGTTCAGACGCGCAGGGACCGGCTCGTGGTGGCCGCCAGGGCGGAGACCGCGACCATGGCGGCGAAGGTCAGGACCGCCATCGGTGGATCCAGCGCGGTCACCAGGATGCCGGCCAGCAGGGGTGCCAGCGCCGCCACCGATGTCGCGAGCACGATGATCACGCTGATCACGCGGCCCTGGAGCCGGTCGGGAGTGATGGCCGCCTGGTGCCCGAAGAGGGCCGCGTTGGTGGCCGGGCCGAGCAGCATCGACAGGCCGACCGGGACTGCCGCCGCCAGGGTGCCGATGACCAGGGCGCTCATCGCCAGGAGCAGGGCTGCCGACCAGCACACCGCGCGCACCAGCAGGGACAGGCCCAGCCGCCGGTGCAGGGCCGGGGCCAGCACCGCGCCCAGCAGGCCGCCGACCGCGATGACGGTCTCCACCGTGCCGATCACCCCCGGCGCGACGCCGCCCGCCTGCAGGGTCACGATGACCATGAAGATCGTCCCGTGCAGCGCCAGGTTGAGCGGCGCGACCACGATCACGATCGTCCGCAGGAACGCGTTGTCCAGCACGAACCGCAGCCCCTCGGCGAGATCCGCCAGATGCCCGGTGCTCGCCGGTTGCCGCGTCTCCTGCAGCGGCCTGCGCACCAGGGCCACCCCGGCCATGGACGCCAGGAAGGTCAGCGCGTTGCCGAAGAAAGGCAACGCGTGACCGACCCCGAACAGGAGACCGCCGAGCGGCGGGCCTGCCAGCGACGTCCCGTACGAGCGGGCTTCGTTGCGGGCGACCGCCGACGGCAACTGGTGCGTGTCGACAATGCTGCGCAGGGAGGAGTGCTCCGCCGTCCCGAAGAAGGCATTGGCGACCGCACCCAGCACCACGACCAGGACGATCGAGGTCAGGGATGGCCGCCCCGCCAGCACCATCGCGCCCAGGATCACATAGCGCAGCAGCCGGGCGGCGTCGCAGACCAGCATGATCCGCCGGCGGTCGAAGCGGTCGGCGAGCACGCCGGCCGGCAGCCTGGCGAGCACCGTGACGACCAGACCGGCGGTGCCGATCAGACCGGCGCGGACGGGCGACCCGGTCAGGGCCAGGACCAGCAACGGAACGGCCAGGCCGGAGATCGCCGTGCCGATGTCGGACAGCGACTGGCTCACCCAGAGCAGGTTGAACTCCCGATTGCGCCACAACGTCTCCGGCGCCTCGGTCATCCATCGACTGTCGCCGTTCGACTCCGCTCTGTACAGGGCTCGTGCCCAGTCCCCCGCCCGCCGCCACCCGCCGGGCCTCACCGTCGCCCGGCGCAAGCACCCGGCCGGCATCTGCCGTACGGGGCCTCGCGGACACGGCTCGATCGTTAGCCTTGCGGGCATGGATCTGCCCGCCGCCATCGCCGACGAGCGCCGCCGCATCGCCGACCTGGTCGACTCGCTGCAGCCCGAGCAGCTCGGCACGCCGAGCCTCTGTGGTGACTGGACCGTCAAGCAGGTGGCGGGCCACCTGCTCGCCGCCGGCGACGGGAGCATGCCGCCGCTGCGCATGATCGTCCGGAACCGCTTTCGGCTGCACAAGATCAACGCAGCGCTGGCGGCGCACGTGGCGGACCGCCCGGCGCACGAGCTCGCGCAGGCGCTGCGCGACACCGCGGGCAGCACGTTCGAGGCTCCCC
The DNA here is from genome assembly GCA_934667465.1 of uncultured Actinoplanes sp. Taxonomy (GTDB): domain Bacteria; phylum Actinomycetota; class Actinomycetes; order Mycobacteriales; family Micromonosporaceae; genus Actinoplanes. Next base: position 4,112 of record CAKUMG010000106.1, read on the forward strand.
TGGTGGGTTATCCAGGTCAGCTGACCGACCTCCAGGTCCACGGACAAGACATGCGACGGCCGCTGGGACTGCCCCACGGGCTGCACCTCGAGCGGCTGCGGGTCTCGCTGGACTTCGTGACGGGCGGCCGGGCATACGGCTTCACGCCCCGGCGACGGCTCGCCGGGCTTCGGTTCGAGGCTTCCGATCTCCACTGGTCCTCCGGGACGGGTGAGCTGGTCGCGGGGCCGGCGGAGGCGGTGCTGCTGGCCATCTGCGGCCGGACGACGGTGCTGGGGGAGCTGGACGGTCCGGGCGTACGGGTGCTGCGGGACCGGCTGCGATGAGCCGAGCCGCCGGAGCCCGCCCATGATGACTCGGCCCACCGACGTTTCCGGCCTCTTCCCGGCCCGTCGTCAGGTGCCCGACACGACACGCCTCGGAGTCCGACGCGCCGATGCGAAAACTGTCGGTGGGGCGGCCTACGGTGCCCGGCATGAACGCCATCGAGCACGCGCCGGAGCAAGACCGGCGCCCACACACACTGCTGGAACGGCACCTCGTCGTCGGAGCGCACACCTACCAGATCACCGCCTCCGGGACCGGTGACGAGCAGGTTCACCTCCATCTGAGCGGCTGGGACGCCGACGGGGCGGCGGTCGGCGAGTTCAGCGGAGGGATCTCGCCGACCGACCTGCCCGCCGTCGCCGATGCGCTCGCCTCGACCCTGGCGGGCCTCGTCGCCCTGCGCGCCGCACCGGCCCTGCCGCGGCGCCTCCAAGCGGGACGGGTGACGGGCGGCGGCACCGGCCCGGGTGCCGCACCGCGCGTCGCGGAACTGCCGAAGCGGCATCCCAACCAGGGCACCCGCTGGTCCGCCGAGGACGATGACCGCCTGCTGGCCCGCTTCCACGAGGGGGCGACGGAGCGGACGCTCATCGAGGAGTTCGGCCGCAGCAGGGGCGGCATCCGCGCCCGCCTGGAGACCCTCGGGGTGGTGGAGCCCGGCTCCACGCCGCTCTACCGGGACCGGCTGCCGGCACCGCGGACGGCCGCGATCACCGAGGCCGAGCGGCCACCGGGCACGGATGCCGCGGGCGGGCCTGAAGTGAGCCTGCGCGGCGATCACCCCGACCGGGGGCCAGCCGGGTTGAACCCAGAGGAGTAACGCTCGTCACCGCGCCCGCTCCTGAGCCGCTTCCCAGGCTCAGGAGCGGGCGGACAGGCGGGCGCGTGCACGGAAGGGGGCACTTCGGAAGGACATGTTCACGTTCGTGGCAGACGCTGGCGGCGCCGGCCTTCCGGGAAGAAGACTGGCATCTGTCACGGCATGATGCCGATTATCGGCAGGTGCGTCCCGGCGACGCGAGCGCGGAGCGGCGGGACGCGCAGCCGGTGCGGCCGCCATGCCGGGCATCAGGCACTCGCCCGCTGCGGCGGAAGCGACCCGGGGGGTGATGCGGTGGATGTGGTCATCGACGGGCGGTTCGTCCTCGATGAGACCGATCTGCACCGGCGGTTGGCGGGCGCTCTCGGCTACGGGCCGTACTACCGTCGCGATCTTGACGATCTCCGCGTCCATCTGACGGCCGGCGATCCCCGCCCGGTCCGGCTGGTGTGGACACACGTCGGCAGCATCCGTCTCGCCTTGGGCAGCGAGGCGTACGAGGAAACAGTCCGCGCTCTGCAGCAGATCGAAGCGCACGACGCCGGCCGGGACTGGAACGAACGCTTCGTGTTCCGCCTGCTGGAGTGAGCGCCGGCGGCCCGGCGGCCAAGACCGCCCCGGCGGGTGGGCGCGGGTCGGCGGGTGGGCGCGCGCTGAGATCGACGGGCGCCACCGGCAGATCGGTGACGCTAGCGTGACGGCATGTTGCTGCGGATTTTCACAGAGCCCCAGGAGGGCGCCTCGTACGACGATCAGCTGGCGGTTGCCCGCCGCGCCGAGGAGTGCGGCTTCGACGCGTTCTTTCGCTCCGACCACTATCTGCGGCAACGGGACGGCGACGGGACGCCCGGCCCGACCGATTCGTGGCTCACCCTGGCCGGGCTGGCCCGGGAGACCCGGCGAATCCGCCTCGGCACCCTGGTCAGCTCGGCCACGTTCCGCAACCCGGCGGTCCTGGCGCTCACCGTCGCCCAGGTCGACCGGATGAGCGGGGGCCGGGCCGAGCTGGGCCTCGGCGCCGGCTGGTTCGCGGCCGAGCACGAGGCGTTCTCCCTGGACTTCCCGGATGTCGCCGGCCGCTTCGACCGGCTGGAGGAGCAGCTGGAGCTGATCACCGGCCTGTGGGACCTTCCGGCCGGTGAGCGCTACGACTTCGCCGGAAAGCACTACACGGTCACGGGCAATCCCGGGCTGCCCAAGCCGATCCAGCAGCCCCACCCATGATCATCGGCGGCACCGGCAGGAGGCGGACCCCCGCCCTGGCGGCCCGGTACGCGGCGGAATTCAACGTCGCCTTCCAGTCCGCCCCGGAGACCCTCGCGCTCTCCATGGCCCACGCGACGATGGCCGGCCGGACGGAAGCGGAGATCAGCCGCCGCCTCGAGGCGTGGGGCGCCGACGCCGCCTGGATGCGCGAGAACGCCCTGGTCGGCACACCGGCCCAGATCGTCGACCGCCTCGGCCACTACGCCGGCGCGGGTGCGAGCCGCGCCTACCTGCAGATCAGGGACATGGCCGACCTCGACCACCTCGACCTCATCGCCGCCGAGGTGCTGCCGCACCTGAGCCGTCCGTAACGGTCGGCATCGTGCGCATCAACGGGATCAATGCGCAGGATCCTGATCTTTGAAGCGCATGAAGGGCCACGAAGCGCGGCCGCGATTCCCGGGGCCGATCACGTTGGGCCGCGCCGCCGGTCCGGGGGAAGAGCTCGGAGTGTCTCGGATCTCGGACCAGCCGACCGAGACGAGCGCATCGGTGCTGGTCACAAATGGTGGGCGCGGTAGGTTTCGAACCTACGACCCCCCGCTTGTAAGGCGGGTGCTCTCCCACTGAGCTACGCGCCCGGCTCCTGGCGTACCGGAGTGGTCATCCTACCTTGACCGGCCGAGCCGGCACGGTGCGGCCCGCGATGGATGGTGGGGTGCCGCCGGGACGCGGTGAAGGTGACCCTCAGAGGCCGAGGGCCGGCCGGAGAAGAGCCGTCGGAGGGCTCAGAGGATGAGGTCCTTGAAGAGGGTGCGCCACGTCTTCTGGTCGCGGGGCTCCCCCGCCGGCTTCATGTCGCTGTAGCGGACGATGCCGTCCTTGTCGATGACGAAGGTGCCCCGGTGGGCCGCGCCCGTCTGCTCGTTGAGGACGCCGTAGGACCGGGCGACCCCGCCGTGCGGCCAGAAGTCGGCCAGCAGGGGGAAGGTGAAGCCCTCCCGGTCCGCCCAGACCTTGTGGCTGTAGACGGAGTCGACGCTCACCGTGAGGACCTGGAGGTACTCGTTGGAGTATTCCGCCAGGTTGTCCTGGATCTCGGCGAGCTCGCCCTGGCAGGTGCCGGTGAAGGCCAGCGGGTAGAAGACCAGCAGCACCGCCTTGCGGCCCCGGAAGTCGGCGAGGGTGACCTCCTGATTGTTCTGGTCCTTGAGGGTGAAGTCAGGGGCCTCGGCTCCCACGTCGATCGCCATGGGCCCAGCCTACGACCGGCCGGGAGAACGCCCAGGCCAGGGCCGGCCGGGAGAACGCCCAGGCCAGGGCCGGGCGGAGAAAAGCCCAGGCCAGGACCGGGAGAGCCGGCCGAAGGGACGAAACAACGAAAAGGGCATGCGACATGGCCGCGCGGTGTCGGGACCGCGCGGCGAAATCCGCCTACCGAGTGGGACTACTTCTTCTTGGCTCCTCGGGACGAGACCAGCCGGGCGGCTGTCCAGTCCTTGCCGGCGTTCACGGTGGAGGTCTGCTGGAGGCCTGCGGCCGGCGCGTTCTCGCTGACCTCGCTCGGCTCGACGTGGTTGTCACGTCCAGCCTTGGGGGTCAGGAGCCAGACCACGCCACTGTCCGCGAGCGGGCTCAGGGCGTCCGTCAGGACCTCGAAGAGGTCGTCGTCGCCGTCGCGGTACCAGAGCAGCACCGCGTCGACCACCTCATCGGTGTCCTCGTCGACCAACTCGCCCACGCGTTCGGTCAGGGCTTCACGGAGAGCCTCGTCGACGTCATCGTCGTAACCCATCTCCATGACCACCGTGTTCGGCTCGAAGCCGAAACGGTCCGCCAGGCTGCGTACGCCGTCGGCCTGACCAGCGGTCGCGCTCACTGTCGAATTCCTCCTTGCTGTTCACGGGCATCGGTGTGGAGGTAGTCCACACACTCAGGGCCCTGTGCGCAAGTGGCGCACCGGGTGTGTGGCAATTTACCGCGCCAGCAGGGCATGGGCACCCTGCGTGATGGCATCTTCCCCGATCAGGACCTGTTGCGCTGCCGGACCGAGCGGAACGAGGCTGTCCGCGGCCGCCGTCCGCCGCACCGCGCCGACGAAACCACCGTCCACCAGGGCAGCAAGAATGCCCTCGCCGACACCGCCTGAGCGGCGCGTTTCGTCGACGATGAGGACGCGGCCGGTCGCCGCGGACTCGCGGAGGAGATCCGCCGCCGGGAGCGGATTGAGCCAGCGGAGGTCCACTACTCGGGATCCGTAGCCCTGCGCGGCGAGCCGGGCGGCGACCCGCAGCGCCATCCGGACGCCGTTGCCGAAGGTCAAAACGGTCAGGTCCTCGGCCGAGCCGACCGGGTAGGTGCGGGCGCGGCCGACCGGGATGTGGGCGCCGGCCCAGTCGGCGGGGGCGGCGTAGGGCGCCAGCCACCCGTCGTCGCCGTCGGAGTGCAGGTCACGGGTGTGGTAGAGCGCGATGGGCTCGACGAACGCGGCCACCGCGCCGTCCACCGCCGCCGCGGCCAGGCAGGAGCGGAGCAGCGGCGCGGCGTCGGCCGGGCGGGAGGGCACGGCGAGCACCAGGCCGGGGATGTCGCGGAGCACGGCCACGGAGTTGTCGTTGTGGAAGTGACCGCCGAAACTCTGCTGGTAGGCCAGGCCCGCGATGCGTACGACCATGGGGTTGCGGAAGGCCCCGGAGGAGAAGAACTGCAGCGTGGCGGCCTCGCCGCGGAGCTGGTCCTCGGCGTTGTGCAGGTAGGCGAGATACTGGATCTCGGGGATCGGCAGGAAGCCGGCCAGGCCGGTGCCGAGCGCCAGGCCGAGCAGGGACGTCTCGTCGAGCAGGGTGTCGAAGACGCGCTCGTCGCCGAAGCGGTCGCGCAGGTTCTTCGTGACGCCGTAGACGCCGCCCTTGGCCGCCACGTCCTCGCCGAACACCACCGCGCCCGGGTGGGCCAGCAGCGCGTCGGTCAGGGTCGCGTTGATGGTCTGCGCGAGGGTGAGGGGGCCCGCCTGCTCGGGCAGCTTGCCGCCGAAGGCCTGCGCGCGGGCTGCGGAGCCGATTCCGCTCGTACGGGATGCCGTGTCGGTGATGTGCCGGGCGACGCGCAGCGGTCGGCGGGGCGCGAGGGGCGCGGCGACCTCCGCGGCGGTGGCCAGCTTCGGCTCCCCGATGACCTCCTCGGCCACCTTGCGGACCTGCCAGCCCAGCTCGTCGTAGCGGGTCACCAGCTCGTCGGGGGTGGCGAACCCGCCCGCCACGAGCAGTCGCGCGGTGCCGGCCAGCGGGTCGCGGTCCAGGTCGCGGGCGATGTCCCCGGCGGACCGGTAGGCCGTCTCGACGTCGGCGCCGGCGTGGCCCATGAGCCGCACGACGGACAGGTGCAGCACCGCGGGCCGGCGTTCGGCACGCACCCAGTCGGCGGCTTCGCGCGCGACGTCGTACGCGGCCGCCAGGTCGGTGCCGTCGGCGGCGAAGTAGCGCAGGCCGGGGCGGCTGCGCAGCGCCTCGGCGACCCAGCCCTCCGGCGACGGGACGCTGATCCCGTAGCGGTTGTCCTCGCAGACCAGCAGCAGCGGCAGCCGCCGGCCCCGGTGGCCGTACCAGCCGAGCGTGTTGAGCGCGGCGGTCGCCGTGGCGTGGTTGACGGACGCGTCGCCGAACGAGGCGGTCACGACGGCGTCGTCGGGCCACGGGGTGGTGACGCCGCGCAGGTCGGGGGCGGAGCTCATCGCGTACGCCATCCCGACCGCCCGCGGCAGGTGTGACGCTACGGTGGACGTGGCGGGCACGATCGCCAGGTCCGCCCGGCCGAACACCTTGTGCCGGCCACCGGCGAGCGGCTCGGCGGCCGACGCGACCACGCCCCGCAGCACGTCCCGGGCCGCGTCGAGCAGCGGGTCCACCCCGGCGTCCGGTGCCGGGCCGGCCGGCGCCGACGGGGCGGCCTGGGTGGCGCGGACACAGTAGAACGCCGCGGACCGGTAGTGGAGCAGCGCGGGATCGTCCGGGCGCAGCGCGGCGGCGACCGCGGCGTTGCCCTCGTGACCGGACGATCCGATCGTGTAGAAGCCCTCGTTGAAGCTGCGCAGCCAGCGGGCGGCCAGGTCGAGGTGGCGGGCCGTCAGCTGGGCGTCGAAGAGCCGCTGGGCCTGCTCGCCGGTCAGCGCGGAGCCCTCGCGGACGGGTTCTTGCTGCTCGCGGCGGTGGTCGGCGGGCCGGAGGGCGGCCACGGCGTCTCGGAAGCGCTCGTCGAGCTGCTGCGGGGTGGTCACACGAACCAGCATCGCGGACCCCGGCCACCTCTGCCACAGCGCGATCACGTACCGGACGGAACGCTGCCGGCGCGTGATTCACGTTCCGGACGGAACGCCGCCGGCCCGTGCGTCACGTGCCTGGTGGAAGAGGCAGGCACCGTACGCGGGTCCGCGCGCCCCCGGGTACCGGCGGGCGGGCCGGCGGCGGCGCCGGGCCCGGGCGGGCGGAGCGCGATCGTCCGGCCGGCCTCGTCGAACGCCGGACGCCAGCGTGCGACCACGTCGGCGGCGACGTCGGCGATCACGATGTCGCCGAGCGCGCCGATCCCGCCCCGTCGCGCC
>CAKUMG010000107.1 GCA_934667465.1 uncultured Actinoplanes sp.
ATGGTCGGCGACGTCACCACCTACCGGCAGGGCGACAGCCGCCGCCGCCACTTCGACGCCTGCGAGCGCCTCCCGGCCCGCTTGATCCCGGTCGGTGACGCGGTGGCCGCCCGATCGGTGCCGGCCGGCTGCACGGCGGTGACGCTCCCGGCCTGCTCGCCGGTCGTGTCGACGACGGTCATCCCCACGGCCGGCGCCACCCGCGGCGACGGTTCGATCGGTGTCTGTGGCTGCATGATCCGAGGATTCCCGTCCTGCGGGACAGGAAACCTCGCCGGGGTACAGCAGGGTGTACTCCGGTTCTCCAGCCAGCGGTATCGATCGGGAGGCGCTCGGACGGAAAGCTTTGCGGTGTCAGAAAGACACCGCGCAGCAGGGAGAAACCGATGCCGAAGACCCGTACGACCATCAGCCGCCGCGTCCTCACCGCGCTGGTGGCGCTCGGCGGTCTCGCGGCCGGCGGCGCCGTCGCGGCGCCCGCCTCCCAAGCCTCCCGCGGCGGCGACGCCGTGCAGAAGAGCGACGCCATACAGAAGAGCGACGCCGTGCAGAAGAGCATCAACGGCCTGGTGAGCGTCGACAAGTTCCCCGGCGCGACGGCCTCGGTGCGGCAGGCCGACGGCAGGGTGCGCAACTACACCGCCGGGGTCGCCGACCTGAAGACCCGCGAGCGGATGCCGGCCGACCCGCGGGTCCGGATCGCGAGCAACACCAAGATGTTCACCGCCACGGTGGTCCTGCAGCTCGTCGGGGAGGGCAGGATCAAGCTGGACGAGCCGATCGAGACCTACCTGCCTGGCCTGGTCCGGGGTGCCGGCGGGATCGACGGGCGGCAGATCACCGTGCGGCAGCTGCTCCAGCAGACCAGCGGCCTGCTCGACTACGACGACGAGCTGTTCGCCGACTTCGTCAACGCGCTGCACACCTACTACGAGCCGCACGACCTGCTCGACGTGGCGTTCGCCCGCGCGCCGGAGTCGAAGCCGGGCGAGAAGTTCGTCTACGCCAACACCAACTACGTCCTGGCCGGCCTGCTGATCCAGAAGGTCACCGGCCGCCCGGTCGGCGAGCAGATCACCAAGCGCATCATCGAGCCGCTCGGCCTGCGGCACACCTACTGGTCGGCCGAGGGCGAGACCACGATCCGGGGCACCCACCCGCGCGGCTACTACCCCGCGGTCGACGGCGCGGCCGCGATCGACATCACCGAGTCCGACCCGTCCGCCGGGTGGGCCGCGGGCGCCCTCGTCGGCACGCCCAGCGACATCAACCGTTTCCTGACCGGGCTGCTCGGCGGCAAGCTGCTCAAGCCCGCGCAGCTCGCCGAGATGAAGAAGACCGTGGACGCGCCCGGCTTCGACACGGTCGGCGGCTCCCGCTACGGCCTCGGCATCGCCACCTTCGACCTCAGCTGCGGCGGCTTCGCCTGGACCCACGGCGGCATCGCGCCGGGTTACGTCACCTATGTCGGTATCGCGCCGTCGGGTAGGTCGGCCTCGATCGCGGTCAACTCGATGGTCGCGGACCCGAAGGCCGCCGAGCACCTCGACAAGTCCCTGGACACCGCCCTGTGCCGCTGACGACGCCGTGACCGGACCGCCTGCCCCCACCGGGGCAGGCGGTCACGCCGGTTCGTAGCGTCGGGGGAGCCGGGCGCCGATGCCGGTCAGGATGTCGTTGGCGTTGGTGCCGGCCCAGGTCGCCCATTCCGCGGCGGTCGGCTCCCCGTCCGTACCGGGCCCGAACATCACCGCGAAGTCGCCGGGCCGGACGTGCAGGTCACCGACGTCGGCGACGACCTGGTCCATCGAGACCCGGCCGACGATCGGGCAGCGGACCCCGTGGATGGCGACGAAGGCGCGGCCCGAGGCCTGCCGGGGCACGCCGTCGGCGAACCCGAGCGGCACGAGCGCCAGCGTGGTCTCGCGGTCGGTGATGTGATCGGGCCCGTAGGAGACGCCGGTACCGGCGGGCACCCGCTTCGTCAGCAGGATCTGCGCCCGTACGGTCATCGCCGCCCGCAGCCCCGCTGTGCGGCCCGGCACGGGTTCGACGCCGTACAGGGCGATCCCGGCCCGGACCAGGTCGAACCGGGTCTCGGGCAGGTAGAGGGCGGCCGCCGAGTTGGCCAGGTGGACCACGGGCGGCTCGAGCCCGGCGGCGGTCGCCGCCTCGCGGGCCGTGTCGAAGGCCCGCAGCTGCCGGTGCAGCCCGGGATCGCCGGGGGTCTCCGCGCTCGCCAGATGCGACCAGACGCCCTGCACCCGCAGCTGCCCGGCCAGCTCGAACTTGCGGGCCCACGCCACCAGCTGGGGCCACTCGCCGGCGGGCGCGCCACCGCGGGACATCCCGGTGTCGGCCTTCAGGTGCACCCGGGCCACCAGACCCGTACGCCCGGCGGCCTCCGCGACCGCCTCCAGCGCCGCGACCGAGCCGACGGAGACGTCGATCCGGGCGGCCAGCAGCTCCTCGAACGTCTCCGTCGGCGGGTACATCCACAGCAGCGTCGGCGCGGTGAGCCCGGCCGCCCGCAGGGACAGCGCCTCGGCCGCCGATGTCACCCCGAGCCAGGTCGCGCCGTGCTCCAGGGCGGTCCGGGCGACCGGCACCGCGCCGTGGCCGAAGCCGTCGGCCTTGACCACGGCCATCACGTCCGCGCCGCCGACCGCCCGGGCGAGGACGGCGGTGTTGTGCGCGACCGCGCCGAGGTCCACCACCACCTCTGCCATGGTCATGACCGCACCGCCCGCGTCATGAGTGCGCGAGCCGCGGCGAGGCGTGCAGGACAGTGCCGATCAAGACATTGAGCAGCTCCGCGTACGGCGTCCCGGCCGCCCGCCACATCAGCGGGAACTGCGACATCGCGGTCAGCCCCGGCATCGTGTTGACCTCGTTGACGGTCGGCACCACCCGCCCGTCCACCACGGGCAGGAAGAAGTCCACCCGCAGCAGGCCGGCGCAGCCGAGCACCCGGAACACCCGCAGGGCCAGCACCTCGAGCTCCTCGGTCGTCTCCGCGTCCAGTTCGGCGGGGACGGTGAACGTGGTGCCCTGGTCCTGCAGGTACTTGGCCGCGTGATCGAAGAACGCGCGCTGCGCCCCGACGCCGATCTCCAGCGTGGGACCGGCCACGATGTCGCCGCCGGGCAGCTCCAGCACGCCGATGTCGATCTCCCGGCCGGGCACGGCCCCCTCCACGAGCACCTTCGTGTCGGTCTCGCGGGCGGTCTCGACGGCCGCGGGCAGCTCGGACCAGTCGTGCACCACCGAGACGCCGATGCTCGAGCCGCCCCGGGCGGGCTTGACGAACACCGGCAGCCCGAGCCGGGCCCGCTCGTCCTCGCTGACGGAGTCACCGGCGTGCCGCAGCACCACGCCGTCGGCCACCGGGATGCCCTCGGCGGCCAGGATCTTCTTGGTGAACTCCTTGTCCATCGAGACCGCACCGGCCAGCACGCCACTGCCCACGTACGGGAGGCCGGCGAACTCCAGCACACTCTGCAGCGTGCCGTCCTCGCCGTAGGGGCCGTGCAGGCAGGGCAGGACCACGTCGACGTCGCGCAGGGCGGCCAGGGCGGTGAGCATGCTCTCGATCGGCGTCACCGGGCCGCCGGGCTCTCCGGGCGTCATGGCGTGCAGCGCCTCGACGTCCACTGTGGTCCCCGGCCGGTCGGTGCCGACCAGCCAGACGCCGTCGACGGTGATCCGGACCGGGACCACGGTGTACCGCGTACGGTCGAGGGCCTGCAGCACCCCCGCCGCCGACTGGCAGGACACGGCGTGCTCGGAGCTCCGTCCGCCGAAGATCACCGCGACTGTCACCGCAGAAGTCATGAGGTAGCGCATCCCATCGATCGGCCCGGTGCCGGGCACAGTTCGGTGCAAGATCCTCCGGTGATCCACTGCTCACCGGGTAGGTCAGGTTCTGCTCGAAAACAAGCGACTGCCGCCGTACGCGGTGCGCGTCTCAGTCGGTGGAAAACGCGCCCGCCGGCGCCGTCGAGGCGCCCGTGAGCAGGCGTAACCCGGTGTTCTCGACCTTCCAGAGCAGCGTGCACAGCTCGTCCAATCCACGGTTCAAATGCCGCCGGTATGTGCTGAACGGCAGGTCCAGACGTTCCGCGGCGGCCTCCTGGGTCGGTGCGCCGTTCAGATAGGTGGTGACCACGACGCGGTGGTACTTCGCCTGCCGCGGATCGCCGGCCAGCGTGTCCAGCGCGGCGGTGAGCAGCTGCCGCAGACCCGTCACGGCGTCGTCGTGGCCGGCTTCGGCCACCATCCGGCTGCGCAGGAGCCCGCTGTCGGCGAACTGGTCGGGGCGGCGCCAGCTGCGCAGCGTCTGCCGCACCTCCTGCTCGAAGTCGGCGCGCTCCCAGGTGGCCACCCTCGCCTGGGCGGTGTCGCCGTGCCCGCCGCGACGGGCCGCGACGATCGGGTACGGGCGCTCGCCCACCACGACCGGCCGCGGACCCGCCCCGGTGTGGGTGCGGGCCAGCCGCGCCGGCCAGTGGTCGGCGTCCGGGCACACGACGACCGACCAGGCGATCCGGTCGTCGCGGATCAGCGGGGTCGCCACCCGGGCCTGGAGCAGGGCGGTGACGTCGCTCGGCCGGGCCGGGCACGCGTCGTCGACCAGGAACCGGACCAGGTTGAGCAGCTCACCGGAGCGCGGCTCGCCGTGGCGCCGCACATGGTTCCAGGCGGCCGCGACCACGGGATCCTCCCGCAGTTCCTCCGCGGTGGGCCGGACGAGATCCCACTGGCCGACGAACGCCACGATCCGCGAATCGTTGCGGCGCCGCAGGACCTGGAAGCCCGCGGGCTGCCGGTCCAGCCAGAACTCGACGAGCCGGGCCGTGCCGGCGCCCTGCACCCGGCGGGCGAGCTCGACCAGCTCGGCCCGGTCCTCGGGCCGGTACGGCCGCTCCCGCAGCCCCGCCGCGCCCAGGTCCGCGGACCCGGGAAGCACCGTCCGGTCGGAGCGCTGCGCGAACAGCACGTCGGCGACGGCGGGCGGCACCGCATCCCCGGCCGCGGATCGGGCCCGCCCGATCAGCAGGCCCACCAGGCGGTCGTTGAGGTCGGTGAACCGGTCCGGGTCGCGCCAGCGCAGGTCCGCCTCCACGACCTGGCGGACCACGTCGCTCGGGGACAGCCCGCGCGGGCCGGCGGTGACGAACGGCAGACGCCGCAACCACGCGAACAGGGCATCGGTGTCGGCGCCGGGCAGCATGGCGCGTACCAGGGTTTCGTTGGTCGTGGCGGCGAGGGCGCACACCTCGAGGGCCTCGCGATGCGCCACCGACGGATACGCGCCGACCAGCCGCGACGACAGCGCCAGGGCCAGCTCGCGCCCGAGGTCCTCGTCGCGGGCGGCGCCGGTGGTCACGAGCCGGGCCGCGATCCGCAGGGCCAGCGGGTTGCCGCCGCAGACCCGGGCCACGGCCTCCCGGCGCGTCCCGGGCACCCCGTGGGCGCGCAGCAGCAGGTCGGACTCCGCCCCGGTGAACGGCGCCAGCGGGAGCGGGAGCAGCAGGTCGGACCAGCCCGGATCGGTGTACCAGTCGACGGGCGGCGGCTGCCGGGACGCCACGACGACCAGGCTCCCGGCGGGCAGGGCCGGCAGCAGGACGTGGCGGATCCAGTGCGCGGGCTGCTGCGTACGGTCGAGATCGTCGACCAGCACGACGGACGCCTCCCGCGGCAGGTCGGCCGGTGCCTCCCCGCCCGGCCGGACCGTCACGACCGGGCGGCCGGCCTCCGCACCGAACCGGTGCAGCAGCGTCGACTTCCCTATCCCGGCCGGCCCGTGCACATAGGCGACGGTGAACGCACCGGCCGCGTCGCGCAGCGCGGCGAGCTCGGTGGCCCGGCCCTGGAACGTCCGCAGGCGCGCGTCCCGGATCTGCTGGTCGAGCTCCTGGATCATGCCACCGAGCCTGCCGTGCGTCGGCCGCTTCGCCTTCCGCCTGCGAGCCGCAACCGGGTAGGCGCTGAGGGGAGATCGACTCCGCGGGCCTCCCCCCGCAGGCGGAGACACTCAGGCCTCGGCCAGGCCGGCGCGCCAGGCCCACGAGGCGACCTCGACCCGGTTGCGCACGCCCAGCTTGGCCTGCGCGGCGGCCAGATGCGTCTTGACCGTGGACACCGCGACGAACAACTCGGCGGCGATCTCGTGGTTGGTCAGGCCCCGGGCCACCGCCCGTACGACATCGGTCTCCCGATCCGTCAACGCCGGCGCCGGCGCCGCGGTCCGGGCCTGCGGCCGGTCCCGGAACTGCCGCAGCAACCGCACGGTGACCTGCGGCGCGACCAGGGCATCGCCCCGCACGGCCGCCCGGACCGCCTCGACCAGCAGCGTCGGCCCGCAGTCCTTGAGCAGGAAGCCGCTCGCCCCGGACTGCAGCGCGGTGTTCACGTAGTCGTCGGCGTCGAACATCGTGATCACCACGACCGCGATCGGTTCGTCCACATCGGGGCCCGCGAGCAGCCGGGTGACCTCCAGCCCGTCCATCCCCGGCATCCGGATGTCGAGCAGGCACACATCGGGGCGCAGCCGCCGCGCCGCCTCGATCGCCGCCCGCCCGTCGGCCACGTCGGCCACGACGGTGATGTCCGGCTGCGCCTCCAGGATCATCCGGAAGCCGACCCGCATCAACTCCTGGTCATCGGCGATCAGTACCCGCACGCCCTACCGTCCCCGTGACGCCCGCTGCGACGGAGGTCTCCGCCGATCGCTGCGGATAGTACGGGGACCAGCCAAACGCCCCGCCCCGCCGGCCGATTCCGGACAACTCACCGCTCAGCCCGGCCCAGCGAGCGCTCGGCGGAAGGCAGCCTCCTGCTCTGCGGTTCGGGTGCCGGTCAGCTCTGCCGCGGCCAGCCCGCCCGGATCCCACCCGAGCCGAGCGGTGCCGCCCACTGGTCGCCGTCGAGCGAGAGCACCTTCAGCGCCGGGAACGTGGCGATCGCCGCCACGTCGGTCACGGTCGCACCCGCGAGGTTCATGCGAAGCGAGCCCGCCGGGGCAGCGGACCCGCACCCTTTGCACCCTCGGGCACCGGGTACCACAGAAAGCATCGTCACGATCCGTGCCAGGAGCGCCACAGCGCCGCGTACGGGCCGTCGGCTTCGAGCAGTTCGTCGTGGCTGCCGAGTTCGATGATGCGCCCGTCCGCCATGACCGCGACCCGGTCGGCGTCGTGGGAGGTCTGGAGGCGGTGGGCGATGGCGATCACCGTGCGGTCGTGCAGGACCGCGGCCAGGGCGCGTTCGGCGGAGCGGGCGGCGGTGGGGTCGAGCAGGGCGGTGGCCTCGTCGAGGATGACGGTGTGCGGGTCGGCGAGGACGACGCGGGCGAGGGCGAGCTGCTGGGCCTGGCCGCCGTCGAGGGGGTGTTCGCCCAGGTCGGTGTCGAGGTCGTCGGCCCAGCCGGCGCCGACGGTCTTCAGGGCCCGGCGCAGGGCGTCGTCGGGGGCCGCGATCATGAGGTTCTCGCGCAGGGTCTCGCGGAAGACGTGGTGTTCCTGGGTGACGAGGACGACCTGGCGGCGTAGCTCGTCCGGGGGCAGGTCGGCGACGGGGACGCCGCCGACGGTGACCGTGCCGGAGGTGGGGCGGTCGACGCCGGCGATCAGGCGGGCAAGGGTGGACTTGCCGGCGCCGGAGAGGCCGACGACCGCGAGCCGCTCGCCGGGGCGGATGGTCAGGGTCACGTCGTGGAGGACGTCGGGCCCCGCTCCGTACGCGTAATGCACCGACCGCACCTCGATGCGGTCCCCGTCGGGAATGCCGCCCGCCGTGCCGGGCGTGACGGGCACCGCGGCCAGCCCCTCGACGCGGGCGAACGAGGCGCTGCTGCTCTGCAACTGCTCGATCCGGATCATGATCGCGTCGACCGGGCCGACCAGCTGCCGCAGATAGAGCACGCAGGCGGCGACGGTGCCGAGCGTCAGCGTGCCGGCGAAGGCGAGCCAGCCGCCGACCAGCAGGGTCAGCACGACCGGCAGCACGTACGTGGTCTCGACCACGGGGAAGAAGACGGTCCGCAGGTCGAGCGTGGCCAGCCGGGTGCGCCGGGTCTCGGCGATCGCGGCGCGGCCCCGGGTGAGGCGGCGCTCGCGCAGGTCGAACGCCTCGATCGTGCGCGCGCCCGCGGTCGTGGCCGCCAGTTCCTCGGCCATCACCGACCCGGCGGCGCCCTCGCGCAGGTAGGCGTCCCGGGCGCGGCGCAGGTACCAGCGGGTGATGAACCAGACGCCGGTGAAGCCCAGCAGCCCGGCCGCGCCGAGGGCCGGGCTCAGCACCAGCACGGCGACCACGATCAGCACGAGCTGGACGGCGGCGACGAAGATGCCCGGCAGCACGTCGCGCAGGGTTGTGGCGACGGCGTCCACATCGGTGGTTCCGCGGGCGGTGAGGTCGCCGGTGGGCACGCGCTCGGCCACCGCGGCGGGCAGGCTCAGCGAGCGGCTCAGGAACTCCTCGCGGATCCGGGCGGCGGTGCGCTCGCCGAAGCGGTAGCCGGCCCGCAGCGCGAAGCGGGACAGCAGCGTCTGTGCGACCGCGCAGGCCAGCACGGCCAGGGCCAGCCGGTCCACCGGGCCGGCGCCCGCGCCGGTGGTGACCGTGTCGATGATGCGGCCGAGCAGCCAGGGGCCGCCGAGCCCGGCGAGGGCGGCCAGCCCGCTGAGGGCCAGCATGGTCGCGACGGTGCGCCGGTCGGCGGCCATCAGCCGCCGGGCCGCCCGCCCGATCCGTTTCTGGTCGGCGACGGGAAGCGTGGCGCTCATGCGTCGAGTTCCTCTCCGAAGACGCGGGCGACCAGGCGTTCGTAGCCGGGTTCGGTGGCGAGCAGCTGCCGGTGGGTCCCGGACGCGGCCACCCGGCCGTCGACCAGGTAGTGCACGACGTCGGCGCGGTCGAGCAGCGCCGGCGACGTGGTGGCGAGGACAGTGCCCAGGCCGGACCGGGCGGCGCCGAGCCGCTCGGCGATCGCCGCCTCGGTGTGCGCGTCGACCGCCGAGGTGGGCTCGGCGGCGAGCAGCATCTCGGGCCGCCGATAAAGGGCACGGGCCAGCCGTACGCGCTGCCGCTGCCCACCGGACAGATTGCGCCCGCCCGCCTCCACCCGATGGCCGGGGCCACCCACGTCGGCGGCGGCCGCGGCCTCGATCGCCGCCCGGATCCGCTGCTCGTCGGGGGCGTCCCGGCCGGCCAGGACGTCGCGCAGCGGGTCGTCGAACACGTCCGCCTCGTGCTCGGCGACCAGGATCCGGGCCCGCACCTCGTCGCGGGCCAGGCCGTCGAGGCGCAGGCCGCCCCACGTCGCGTCGGTCGGACCGTAGCGGCCCAGCCGTTCGAGCACCGCCACCGCGTCGGCGGGCCGGGACCCGGCGAGCGCGGTGAACCGGCCCGGCTCGGCCGACACCCCGGACGCCGGGTCGTGCAGGGTCGCGGGCCCGGCCGGGGCCGGGTCGCCGGTGGTCTCCTCGGGCGGCAGGCGCAGGAAGCCGACCAGGTGCCGGGCGGCGACCAGGCCGTGCGTGAGGTCGAAGCCGCAGAAGATGAGCACGTTCACCGGGATGACCAGCATGGCCGTGTAGCCGTACACCGCGATCAACTCCCCGGCCGTGAGCTCGCCCGCCGCCGCCTGCCGGGCCGCGAGCCAGATGACGACCGCGAGGAAGACGCCCGGCAGGCCCTCGCCGAGCGCGCCGACCCAGCTGCTGACCCGGCCCACCCGGTAGCCCAGCGCGCGCAGCTCCGCCGAGTGCTCCCGGTAACGCGCGAGGTGTCCCTCCTTGCCGCCGAGTCCATTGAGGATGCGCAGGCCGGACACGATGTCGACGAGCCGCGCCGCGAGCCGGCCCTGCCGCCTGCGGTAGCGCAGCCCGGCCGCCTGCACCCGGCCCAGCAGCGGACCGATCCCGGCGGCCAGCACCGGCACGCCGGCCAGCACCACGACGGCGAGCAGCGGCGACGTGCGGAAGAGCAGGACGGCGACGACCGCGTACGCGATCACGCTCGCGAGGCCGACGCTGCCCACGTTCATCGCCCGCCCGATGGTCCACACGTCGGAGATCCCGATGGTGACCACCTCGCCGGAGGTGACCCCGCGGGGCAGGGCCGCGCCGAGCCGGGTGGCATGGCTCAGCACCGCGTCGGTGGTGCGCAGCGCGGCGGCCAGGCGCAGCTTGGTCATCGAGCGGTGCCGCAGGATGCCGAGGACCGCGCTCGCCACCCCGATCGCCAGCACCGCCGCGGTCCAGCCGAGCAGTGCCGGCCACTGCCGCGGGCCGAGGCCGCGGTCGATGGCCTGCGAGAGGAAGTACGGCGTGACGGCCAGGCTGACGAACCACAGCGAGCCGAACAGCGTGCCGAGGAAGACCCGGCCCTTCAGCTCCTTGGCGAGTGACCAGAGCAGGCGTGCGGGTCCCCGGATGTCCACGCCCTCATCGTGCCGGTCGGCCCCCACGAAGCAACCGAAATACCACCCGAATCGGGGCGACCAGTCTATTTGCGGGCGACCGCCCCGTAGGCGTCGATCCGCATCGGGTCCGCTTCGTCGGGCCGCCACTTCGTGATCTGCACCAGGCCCGGCTCGACCAGCGTCAGGCCCGCGAAGCACGACTCCAGCTCGGCCGGGCTGCGCAGGATGTAGGGCACGCCGCCGCTCTCGGCGAGTTTCGCGCTGCCCTCGACCACTGCCGGGTCGGTGTTGGTGCCGTCCCAGAGGACCAGGTGGCTGCCCGGCGCCGCCTCGGCCGTCATCCGGCCCACGATGTCGCGCACCACGCCGAGGTCGGGTTCGTAGCCCATGACGCCCATGAACATGATCGCGACCGGCTTCGTGAAGTCGAGCGCCTGGGCCGCGTCGGCGAGGATCTTCTCCGGGTCGTGGTAGTCCGCGTGCACGTACGTGGTGCTGCCCTCGGCCGTCGTGCCGTCGAGCAGCGCCCGGGCGTGGGCGAGGACCATCGGGTCGTTGTCGACGTAGACCACG
>CAKUMG010000108.1 GCA_934667465.1 uncultured Actinoplanes sp.
CCTCGGTGATGATCAGGCCGGCGCTCGCACGCTGGGCGTAGTAGGTGGCCATCAGGTCGGTGGGGGTCGCGCCGGGCCCGTAGGCGCGGCTGCGGGTCATGGGTGCCAGCGCGATGCGGTTGGAAAGGGTGGTCCCGCCGAGCTGGTGCGGGTCGAATGCCGTCGCCATGATGCCGCCTCTCCGTTAATGCTTGTCCGGACAAGTAATGCACTCGACGGCGTTCAAATCAATGCTC
This sequence comes from uncultured Actinoplanes sp., assembly GCA_934667465.1. Classification (GTDB taxonomy): domain Bacteria; phylum Actinomycetota; class Actinomycetes; order Mycobacteriales; family Micromonosporaceae; genus Actinoplanes. The sequence goes on from CAKUMG010000108.1 coordinate 237, forward strand.
GTGACATACCTCACGGCGGATCCGTGCTGTAATGGTTGTTCAGACAGGAGGTGCGCTCGTGCTCGAGTCCGGGCCGATCAGCAACGCGATCTTCCGGGTGGCGCGGCTGCACCGCATGCACGCCGGGCAGCTGCTGCGCCGCGTCGGCCTGCACCCCGGCCAGGAGATGGTGATGATGCAGCTGTGGGAGCACGGCCCGCAGCGCCAGAGCGATCTGGTACGGATGCTCGGCTCCGACGCGGCGACGATGACCCGTACGGTGCAGCGGCTCGAACATGCCGGCTTCGTCCGCCGCACCCCGTGTGCCGGCGACCGCCGCGTCACGATCGTCGAACCGACCGCGGCCAGCCTGGCCCTGCGCGGCGAGCTCGACGCCGTCTGGTCCGAGCTCGAGCAGCGCACCGTCGGCGACCTGAGCCCCGAGCAGGTCGCCGACGCCCTGCGCGTGCTCGAAGCGCTCGAGAGCGCCCTGTCCAAGCCGCCGTCCGACTGCGGCGGCGGCTGAAAACCCGTTGCCCGCCGCCGGGCCGTCGGGCAGATTGCGCCGATGAGCCCGTACGAGAGCCTCGTCGCCCGCGCGACGGCAGACCCCCGCGTCGTCGGCCTCGTGCTGACCGGCTCCCTCGCCCGAGGCCTGGCCACCGAGCGTTCCGACGCGGACGTGCTCGTGATCGTCGGCGCCCGCGCCGAGCCGTGGGCGCACAGCACCCGCACCCCGGAGCTGGACACGATCGTCGTGACGACCGGCGAGCTGGCCGACGTGTCGGACCGGTGGCAGCGGTACGCGTTCCGCGGCGCCCGCGTCCTGCTCGACCGGCTCGGCGGGCGGATCGCCGCGCTGGTCCACGCCCAGGCCACCCTCACCCCGGCCGAGCGGGACACCCTCGTGCGCGAGCAGCTCGACGGCTACCTCAACTTCGTCTACCGGGCCGGCAAGAACCGCCGCGACGGCCACGACGACCTCGCACGCCTGGAGGAGATCGAGGCGGTCCCATGGCTGCTGTGGACGCTGTTCGCGCTGCACTGGCGCGTCCGGCCGTACAACAAGTATCTGCGCTGGGAGCTGGAGACCCACCCGCTGCCGGCACCGTGGACCGCCGGCTTCCTGATCCCGGCCCTGCTCGACCGGCCGACGGCGCTGGCCGGGCAGGTGATGGCGCTCGCCCGCGCCGAGGGCTTCGGCGACCTGATCGACGAGTGGCCGCAGCTCACCGCACCGTGAGCACGGCGGCCCGGCGTCACGCGGGGCGGCCGTCGGTGAGCCACCGGGCGAGGCCGCGCAGCCCGGGCGCCCAGCGTCGCCGCGGCCGGAGCGGGTGTCACCTCGGTCGGCACGGTCGGGGGCTCCTGTTCTCGGGGTGGATCACAGCTGGATCAGGTCGGCGACCTGTTCGGGCAGGCCGGGGGAGGTCAGGACATGACCCATCCCGGGTACGACGCGCAGCACCGCGCCCGGGACGGCAGCCGCGAGCGCCTCGCCGTGCCCCAGGGGGTAGACCGGATCGTGGTCGCCGTGCACGATCGCGATCGGCGCGGTGATCGACGACAGCGGCGCGCGCAGGCTGGGATCGGGAAGCCACACGGCCCGGTGGTGATGGGCGGCGGCCGCCGGGTCGGTGGCCCGGGACAGCGCCAGCTCGAGCATCGCCCGCGCGCCCGCCTCGTCGAACGGCAGCACCGGGCCGTTGAACACCCGGAACAACGCCACGTCGGCCTCCACCCCCGGCTGCCCGGCGGCCCGGTGCGCGAGGAACTCCGGTGCCGGGGGCGGCAGGTCGCCGGGGTCGGCCGGCTGCCCGGCGCGCGCCCGGGCCCACACCGCGCTGGGGTCGTGGCCCATCGGCGAGCTGGAGATCACCGTCAGGGTCCGGACCCGGCCGGGGGCGTGCACCCCGAGCCACTGCGCGATCATGCCGCCCAGCGACATCCCCGCCACGTGGGCGGACGCCAGCCCGTACCCGTCCAGCACGGCCAGGCAGTCGCGGGCCAGGTCCCCGATCGTGTACGGCTGCGCGTCGAAGTCGACGACGCTGGAGCGCCCGGTGTCGCGGTGGTCGTAGCGGATCACCTGCACGCCGCGCTCGACCAGCCGCCCCACCAGCGCATCCGGGGTGCTGACACCCTGCGCGGCCGACCCGGCGACGATCACCACCGCGGGCAGCCCGGGATCGCCGATCCGTTCGGTCCAGATCCGCAGCGGCCCGGAATCGACGAACCGTTCGCGCGCCTCCACCATGGAGGCACGGTAGCGACTTTCCCGTGCCACACACCGGCATTTATCGATCACGCGGGCCTGCGGACGCAGATCACGCGGGCGGCTTTATGCGGGCTCGCACACGCAGAGTTGCAGCGGCGAGTCCGCGCCGAACGGTTCGCCGGACCAGTCGCCGTAGCGCTCGACGAGGCGCAGCCCCCCGCGCGCGAGCAGCAGCGGCAGTTCCTGCGGGAAGATGCTCCTGACCTCCAGCGGCGCGACGACGAAGTCGGGCTCACCGGCGGCCGAGAGGTACCACGTCCCGCGGGTGACCTGCGCGGGCGCGTCGTAGGTCTCGGCCACGTCGACGCTGACGCCGCCACGCCCGGGATCGTCAAAGGACAAGGACTGCCGGGTACGCCGTACGCCATCGGCCTGCGCCAGCAGGCGCACGCTCGGGTGGAACACGTCGAAGACGAACCGCGCGCCGGGTGCCAGGTGGCGGCGCACCGACCGGAAGCAGCTCAACAGGTCCTCGGTCTCGTGCAGGTGCAGCAGCGAGTTGGCGGTGATGAACACTAAGTCGAAGGTGCGGCCCAGATCGAAGGCGCGCATGTCGCCGCGCGTCCAGTCCACCGTCACCCCGCGCTCGCCGGCCTTGCGAGCCGCTTCGGCCAGCATCTGCGCCGACAGGTCTACGCCGGCGCACGGGTGCCCGTCGGCCGCGATGGGGATCAGCTTGTGCCCGGTGCCGCAGCCGAGCTCGAGCACGCTCCCGCCGCGCCGGCCGGCCTCGGCCCGGTAGAACTCCACGGCGGAGCCGCTGCCCGGGAACATCAGGTCGTACAGCCGCGCGTGCGCGTAGAACGCCTCACTCATCGTGCCCCCGATCTCGTGCGCTGCCGGCGGTGTCGCCGTCCGTCACGATCGCACGTCGCCCGCGCGTACGGCAGCGGCTTTTTGCTCGTCCCCGGGATCGTCGACGTCGCTGCGGTCCGGTGCCGCCGCGCGTACGGCTGCGGCAGTCTGCTTGTCTTTTGCACCGGTGGCGCGACGGTCCCGGAGACCGTTGACGATCAGTCCGGCGGTGGCGACGGCCATGATGACGGCCGCGACGGCGGGCAGGGCACCGGCCTGCCAGATGCCGAGCACCGCCCCGCCGAGCGTCGCGCCGGAGGCGATCCCGAGGTTGAGCACGGTGATGGCGATCGCCCCGGAGGCGGCCTCCCGGCCGGGGGAGGCGATCCGCAGCAGGTGCATCTGGAAGATCGGTGGCAGCAGCCCGATGAGGACACCCCAGCAGGTGATCACGGCGACTTTCAGCCGCAACGCCGTCGAGCAGCACCTGCACCGCCTCCGCGCCGCCCGCGCCGGTACCGAGCTTTCCCCGGCGCAGTGACGTCCCCGCTCTCACACGCGCGACGACTGCTCCGGCTCACGCCGCACGGCCCCCTGCCTGACGACGGCCAGCCCTTTCCCGACAGTGCCGCCCATCAGAGCCTCCCGAGCCGTGACCTTGACCAGGCTCTGCAGCCCATGTTGCACAAGTTTCATCGGCGACCCGGAGCTGACACCTCACGATCTGCACGAGCGGTGCACACAGCTCGCGTTCAACGCCAGGGACGTCAGCCGAGCTCTGCGCAAAATCGCCCCCACACCGTCGGCGCGGCTGCTGCAGACGGCCCGCTGGCTCGTCACGAACGGCACGGACCGGCGCGCGGTCCTGGTGGGGCTGGGACTGTTCGACGGCAACGCCGAACAGCGCGACGCCTCCGTGATCAGGACCGTCGGGCTGCTGCGCTTCGCGGAGCGGCCGGCCGTCGAGGCGCTGGCGAAGATCCCCACCGCTGCGCAGGACCTCATCTGGCTCGCCGAACGATCGCGGAGCCACTCCCGGACCATCGCCGTGTCAGCGTTGGCCGGACACCGCGACCCGGTGGTGCGCCAGTGGGTGCTGACGACGCCACGAGACCTGCTCTCCAGCGACCTCGCCCGCAGGATCGCCGAAGAATCCGCGCTGGCGGAGATGCTCGGGCGCCGCGTGGTGGACGACCTCACCTGGGATCAGGCGGGCAACCTCCTGCTCGCCATGACCAGCACCGACGGCTACCGGTACGAGATCAATCGGTACGAACCAGCAGCGGCCACGTACCAGCGGTGGGTCGCTCTCGCCGGCACGAGACCGGCCACGCTGGAACGGGCAGCCCTGATGACATTGATCGCCGAGGACCTGTCCACCGGCCCGGCGGCACCGGTGGCCGGCGACCCGCGCGAAAGTCTCATCGACCAGCTCACCACCGTGCTGACCTCCGCCCCTTGGGCCGACATGCTGAACCGTGCCCCCGGCGACCTGCTCGCGGCCAGGCGTGCCGCCTGGATCACCGCTCGCAGCGGCATCCCCTCGGACAGGTTCGCTGTCCGGGTCGTGGTTCCCGATCCCGGTTCGGCCGGGTTCCCCCGGGTCGAGGCCCGGATCGTCATCGACGGGATGCCGATCGTGGCGGCCGCGTTCGACAAGGGTCCCGCCGAGGAACCCGAACGGCTCATCCACAGCGGGCGGCTGGTTGCCACGGCCGAGCCCCGGGAGGTCCGGCTCGCCGAGGCGTACTGCACCGAGGGGTGCTGCGGCGGCCTGTACGTCACCATCGTGCGGGAGGGAGCCGACGTGGTCTGGAAGGACTGGCGCTCCTCCTCCATGCCGGGCGGCCCGCCCCCGGCGGTGCGGTTCGAGGCGGCGCAGTACGACCGGGAGATCGCCCGAGCCGAACAGGACCACAGCTGGGAGTGGCCGGCCAGAACCCTAGCCCGGCTGGTGGCCGATCGGCTCCGCGGCGATCCGACGATCCTGGGCCGGTGGGACTGCGCCCCGGGCTGGTGCACGGCCTGGTTGCAGGATGTCGACGTCGCGTGCCTGACCTTCACCTACCCGGCGAGCGCCAGCCCCTTCGATGGCACGTCCCTGCAGTTCGGCCGCACAGTCGAGGTCCATGGCCGAGATCCGGAACTCCTGGCCGCCGAACTCATCGAGTCGATGAAAAACACCGATCCAAAAGCCACCGCGGAGATGATCGGCGGCAGCAAGGACGCGGCCGAGAAGCTCGGCTTGACCTATACCGCGCCCAGCCGCTGGCATCTTTCTTTGTAATCTCCGCTGCGCTCGGTGCCGCCGTCCCGAGATGGGCCCTGCTTGGGACGGTCGAACGGCTCACCCTGCGAGCCCGCCTGTTCGGTACGCCTGGCTCAGGAAGAAGCGGAGTACCAGCAGCCCTGCGGGCCCACACCCCGCGCCCGGGGGCACTGAGGCTGTTCAGGCGGTGCCCGGCCTGGCGTGCCGCAGCAAGTAGGCGCGGACCGCGTCCAGCATCTCGGGGCTTTCCTCCACGGCCCACGTGACGGAGTTGCAGCGCCCACAGAGCAGTTCGCGCACTGCGCCAGTCCGGTGATCATGGTCTACGGACAGGCGCCGTGGCTGGCCGCCGCTACCGCGGCGCGTCTCGGGATTGCCGCAGATGGCACACAGGCCGCGTTGCGCCTCGAACATCTGCTCGTACTGAGCGGGCGTCAGCCCGTACTTCTCACGTAATACCTGAGCGTGGGAGATCTTGCTTCCACCCTTGGACGCGTAGGCAGCCTTCCTCTCGCTTGACCGGCAGGCTTTGCACGGCTGTCTCGCACCAGGCGCGTAGGGCTTGTCGTAGAACGCGGATCGGGTCTTCATCTCACCGCATCGCCTGCAGGCGATCAGTTCATCAGTCACGCCTCAGCATAGCAACATACAACGTCGTGTTTGGAGAACACTTAACTGTCATTATGGAGTACTGACGTTTTGTCCGCTTTTCGGATTACCGGATTGCCGTTATTAGCAATCCGATAATTATCGCCGCAGAAGTTGGTGGAGACGCCGTGGGACGTCCTTGCGGAAATCTCAGGAGGATCGTTCTGACAGAACCGGGCAGCGGCACGGCGACCGCGTGACTAGTTAGAACGGCGGCGAGTCGGTGGTCGTACCCGTCCATGACTGCGCCGCCGGGCGGGGCTCGTGCTGCTGCAGGACTGACACCGCGTCCTCGATCCTTCCGAGTTCGATGAGGTGCGCCGCCAAGGTGCTCATGGTCCCGTGCTTTTCGAGGACGGCGGTGGCCTCCTCGGCGCGTCCAGCGTCGGTCAGGAGTTCGGCGACGGCTTCGGCGGCATACCAGGTGTCACTCTCGGGATGCGCTTCGACGAGTGCGATGGCTTCTTCGCGGCGCCCGCAGGCGACCAGCAGGGGCAGCCGCATGCGGAAGAACTCCCACTGCTCCTCCGCCAGCGCGTCGAGGTAGGCCAGACCGTCCCCGGCGCGCCCCTGGGCGGCGTAAAGCTCGCAAATCAGGTCGATGAGCCAGTCGTCCGCGCCGTTCGAGTCTGCCAGTGATCGCAGTACTTCCAGCGCCTCGTCACCTCGACCCTGACGCGCCAGCAGCTCCGCGAGGCGCACCGCCGCGCCGCTACTCGAGTCCGGCACACGCTGCTGGTACACGGCGATCGCGCCGGCCACGTCGCCGCGCTCCTCCAGCAGTTCCGCGAGACGCTGCGCGGCGTGCCCGTGATACTCGGAGGCCGCGTACTCCCGGAGTTCCTCGATCCGGTCATGCCGGGCCAGGAGGTCGGCAAGCTGGTCACGGTTGTTGATCGAGGTCGTGCTTCGGGTGTGCAGCAGTGCGATCGCCTCGTCGACGCGTCCCTGCCGTTCATGGATCTCGGCCAGCAGAGCGACCGCGAACGGATCCGGCGCACGCACCTGCACGACGGATCACCGCAGCGCCGTGCGGCCGCCTCGACACGGGCGGTCAGCAGCGCGGCAGCGTCGTCGTCGCGACCTGCGCGCGCGGAGACGGCAACTAGCGCAGTGGCGAGGAACCAATCGTCGACGTACGGCTCCAGCACGGCGAACGCCTCGTCGCCGCAGCCGTTCCGGGCGAGCAGACGCGCGTAGCGGTTCAGCGCCAGCCGGTTCCCGCGTTCCACATGGGAACGGGCCACCGCGATCGCTTCGTCGAGCAGCCCCCACCCCTCGAGCAGGTCCGTCAGCGTTTCGGCAGCCGTCCACCAGCCTGTCGCGACGTACGGGGCCAGCACCGCCAGCGCCTCTGCCTGCCGTCCCTGCCCCGCAAGCAGCCGCGCCCATTCCCGCGCACAGAACCACTCGTCGCGGCCGGCCTGCGACTGCACCTCTTCGGTGTGCCCGAGTTCGATGAGCCGGGAGACCAGGGCCGGGGGAATGCACCCGGTCAACGTTCGGGCGCGCTCGTCGAGATCGTCGGCGTTCACGCAAAGAGACCCTAGCCCTGCAGCACCGAGGCGAGCCGCGCAGCGTTCGCACCCCGGCGCGGGGAGGACGGGCGGCCGCACGTGCCGGCCGGGGACGACGGGCGGGGCCCGGAGTTCTTCGACGTCTGGCCGCAGGGCGGCCCGGAACCCGTCCCGACGGTCCTCGGCCCGCGGGACGCAGCGTACGCCGGTGAGCTCGGCGGCTATCTGGATCTGGTACGCGTGCCGTACGAGCCGGGCCCGGCACCCGTCCTGCGACGGGACCGGCCCGGGTCACCAGCCGACGGGGCCGTTCCGGTCCAGGAAGCGGCCGCTCGGCCCGGTGGTGTCCAGGGCGGCGGTAACGACGGCGTCGGTGCCTTCCTCGACGGTGTGACCGGAGCCGGCGGTGAAGTCGGTGGCGGTCAGGCCCGGGTCGATGGCCGTGACAAGGATGTCGGGCAGGTTCTTGGCGTACTGGACGGTCAGCATGTTCAGTGCCGCCTTCGACGCGGGGTAGGGCAGGTGGGCGATGCCGCGGTACACCTCGTCGGTGGTCTGCAGGGTCAGGGAACCCATCCCGGACGACACCATGATCAGGCGCGGATCGGTGCCCCGGCGCAGCAGGGGCAGGAAGGCCTGGGTGACGCGCACGGGGCCCAGGACGTTGACCGCGAAGACGCCGGTGAAGTCGTCCGGGCCGACCTGCTCCGCGGGGGCCCAGGTGCCGGGCAGGCCCGCGTTGTTGATGAGGACGTCGAGGCTGCCGTACGCGTCGCCGACCGCACGGACGGCGGCGGCGGCGACCGAGGCGTCGTCGGTCACGTCGAGCGGGACCGCGTGGATGCCGGGCCCGGCCGGGGCGGTGGCCGGGTCGCGGACCCCGGCCAGGACGGTGAGCCCGTGCCCGGCCAGGCGGCGGGCGGTGTGGGCGCCGATGCCGCGGGAGGCCCCGGTGATCAGAACAGTGGTCATGGGCCCGGTCTGACCGGGGCCCTGTCCGGCCGGATCACGCGGGTTCCAGTCGCGGCATCGTGACCGCGGGCGCGCGGCCAGGATGTGGCCGTACCAGCCGATCGCTGCGGAGAGGACTTCCGGAAACCGCGAGAGAATCGTTCTGACAGAAGCCGGCCTTCGCGGCACGGCGGCGGTCGTTCACGCATCGCGGCGCGCGAAGGTGACCGCGGCGGGGACCAGGAGGGCGGCCGTCCAGGCCAGGGCGGGTTGCCAGGCGCCGACGGTGTCCGGCAGCCAGCCGTCGGTGGCCGGGAGACGGGCGCGCAGGATCGGACCGGCGAGCAGGTGGCAAGACAGCAGGATCGCGATGGTTCCGGCCGGGTGGCGGATCAGCATGCCTGCCGTGGCGGCCAGGGCGGCGGTCACCATGAGGTCGCCGGTGATGTCGGGCCGGTCGGCGAGCAGGGCGGCGAGGGCAGCGAGCGGGGCGGCGGTCACGGTGACAGCGGTCAGTTTGGCGGCCAGCAGGGCCGGGCGGCGGGGAACGGCCAGGACGGCCGCCCGGATCTGACCGCCGCCCTGGTATTCGTGGGTGACGGCGAGGGCGCCGAAGACGAGCAGGCCGGCCTGGGCATGGACCGGCTCGCCCAGCAGCGCAACCACGGCCAGGGTCAGCGCGGCGGTCAGCCACAGTGCGGGAAGTGTCAGCAGCTTGAGCATTTCCGCGTGCACGGCAGCACGGGCGAGGAACAGCGCCGGGCGGGCCGGCACGGCGCGGGTCATGCGTCGCGCCGGACGAAGATCGCGGCCGCGCCGGTCAGGAGCACCGCCACCCAGGCGGCCATGGTCAGGCCGGCGGTGACCGGGCCGATGTCGACCGGGGCGTCGATGCCGCGCAGGAACATGTGCGCGCCGACGATGTCCGGCAGGTAGGCCGCGGCCGGGATGATCTTGGTGAGCAGGTAGGAGACCGACACGACGGTGCTGTTCACGATCAGCAGGATCAGCGGGATGATGCCGCGGCGGGTCACGATCGTGAGCGCGAAGGCGAGCAACGCCGACAGCACCCAGAACAGCAGCGCCCCGGTGAGGCGGCCCGGGGACGGCAACGGCAGCGCATCGCCGTGCACGAGCCTCGACACGAGCACTGTCGCCAGCGTGGTGAGCATGCCCTGCGCGGTGACGATCAGCACGAGCACGGCCGCCTTCGCCGTCAGCAGCCGGACCCGGCCGGGGGTCGCGGTCAGGGTCGCGGTCAGCTGCCGGGCTCCGGGCTCGTCGGTGCCGGAGGCGGTGTACTCGCTGCTCATCACGACGACGCCCAGGATCATCGCCCCGATCAGGCCGATGCCGAGGTTCTGCAGGAGCAGGTCCGTAGGGTCGGAGCCGCCGGCGGTCAGCTCGGCCCGGACGGTGCCGGCATTGAGCAGCAGGAGCAGCGGCGCCGCGAGCAGGCCGGAGACCAGCCCGACCCAGGCGGACGGCAGGCTCAGGAGTTTGCGCAGCTCGGCGCGGACGCCGGTCACCGGGTCGCCCCGGTGAGGGTCAGGAAGGCGTCCTCCAGGGTGCGGTGCCCGCCGGTGACCGCGGCGAGGGTGCCGTCGGCGACCACCCGGCCACCGTCGATGATCACCACGTCGTCGACGGTCTCGGCCAGCTCGCCCATCAGGTGGCTCGAGAGCAGCACGGTGTGCCCGCGGGCCGCGCGGGCGCGCAGGAACTCGCGCATCCAGCGGATCCCGGCCGGGTCGAGGCCGTTGACGGGCTCGTCCAGGATCAGCACAGGCGGGTCGCCGAGCAGGGCCGCCGCCAGCGCGAGCCGGCGGCTCATGCCGAGCGAGAAGCGGCCCGCCCGCTTGCGGGCCTGCCCGGCGAGGCCCACCTGGTCGAGGACCTCGGCGACGCGCGCGCGGGCGATGCCGTTGCTGGCGGCGAGCCAGTGCAGGTGGCCCCGGGCGGTGCGGGAACGGTGGGCGCCGCTGCCGTCGAGCAGCGCGCCGACGCGGGTCAGCGGCCGCGGCAGGGCGGCATACGCCACGCCGTCTATCAGGGCGGTGCCGCCGTGCGGGCGGTCCAGGCCGAGCAGGATGCGCAGGGTGGAGGTCTTGCCGGCGCCGTTGGGGCCGAGGAACCCGGTGACCCGGCCGGCTCGGGCGGTGAAGCTCACGCCGTGCAGGATGCGGGTGCGGCCCTTGGCCTTGGTCACGTGGTCGATGCTGATCACCACCGCAGTCAACCGGTTCCGGGCGGCGTACAC
>CAKUMG010000109.1 GCA_934667465.1 uncultured Actinoplanes sp.
GCCCCGGTACGCCTCCCCGATCGGCGCCGGCGACGGGGTGGGCGAGGAGGACTTGTCGGCGGCCGAGGGGCGGCTCGGGTTCGTGCTCCCGGCAGCCCTGCGTGACGGCTACGCGTTGATCGGTCGCCGTGACGACCTGACCCGTACGCAGGATCGGCTGCTCGGTCCGGACCGGATGCACGTCGATGACACGGGCCGGGTGCTGGTCTTCCGGGTGGAGTGCCAGCACGTCGCCGAGTAGGGCAGTTTCGGCGACTGCCGATACCCGACTACCCACTGTGGGCGGGGGACGGCCCGGTCAGGTGGTATGCGGGGCTCGGCGCGATCCTGCGCGAGGATGCCGGCACGTGGCTGTGGGCCCGCGCGGTGTCAGCCGACGCCCTGGCCGCGGTGCGCCTCGCGTTGCCCGGCGAGTGGCTGGTGGCCGGGCCCTGAGGCGAGGGCTTCGGCGACCGGGCGGATGCGGGTCGGGAGGAGGGCGTACGCGCGGCTGCTGTCCAGCCGGATCGCGCCCGGCCGGGGTCCCAGGCCACTCTCGGCGGTGGTGCGGACCGGGATCGCCGCGGGGTCGAGGCCGTGGGCGCGGGCGACGGCTCGCCCCAGGTCGGCTCGGGTGACGTCCTGCGGGCCGGCGATGTTGATCGGGCCCGCGTAGTCCGTCGCGGCCAGGTCGAGGATGGCGGCGGCCAGGTCGGCGGCGTCGATCGGGCGGCGGATCTCGTCGGTGAGGAGGAAGCCCCTCCGGGTGCCGCGCGCCAGTTCGAGGGCCATGGTGACCTGTTTGCTGCGCTCGTCACCGATGATCAGGGACGTGCGGACCAGGGCTGCGGTGGGGGCGATGGCGCGGACCGCGGTCTCCCCGGCCGCCTTGGCCGCTCCGTACAGGTAGACGGGCGTGGGCGGTTCGTCGTCGCCGTACGGGTCGGGTCGTCCGCCGTGGACCGCGTCCGTGGAGACGTGGACGAGGCGCGCGCCGGCCGCGGCGAGGGCCACGTGGGCGGCTCCGTCAGCACAGGTCGCCCATTCCGACGCGCGATACGCGGTATTGACGACCACGTCCGGGCATACCGCGGAGAAAAGCGAAGAAACTGCGGACCTGTCGCGAATGTCCAGTGGCGACCAGCCGGAGGACGAGGTGGTGGCGGTGCCGACCACGTCGTGACCGGCCGCCGACGCCAGGCGGGCCACCTCGCTACCGAGGTGCCCGCCGGCGCCGACGACCAGGACACGCATGGGTCAGTTGGACTTCTCGACCGGTGCCGCCACTCCGTCCGTACCCGGAAGGGCAGTTGCCTTCGGCTTGGCGTCGATGCCGGCCTCGAGCCGCTGCTGGCCGGTGATCGGGGTGGGCGCGGTGGTCAGCGGGTCGTAGCCGCCGCGGGTCTTCGGGAACGCGATGACCTCGCGGATCGACTCGTTGCCGGAGAGCAGCATGCAGGTGCGGTCCCAGCCCAGGGCGATGCCGGCGTGCGGCGGGGGGCCGTACTTGAACGCCTCGAGCAGGAAGCCGAACTTGTCCTGCGCCTCCTCCGGGGTGATGCCGAGCAGGTCGAAGACCCGGCTCTGCACGTCGCCGCGGTGGATACGGACGCTGCCGCCGCCGATCTCGTTGCCGTTCACGACGATGTCGTACGCGTAGGCGAGCGCCTTGTCGGGCGCCTCCTCGAACTTGGCCTCCCACTCCTCGTTGGGCGAGGTGAAGGGGTGGTGCACGGCGGTCCAGCCGCCCTCGTCGGTCTTCTCGAACATGGGCGCGTCGACAACCCAGCAGAACGCCCACGCGGACTCGTCGATCAGGCCGGCGCGCTTGGCGATCTCGATGCGGGCCGCGCCGAGCAGCTCCTGCGCCTCGCGGCGCTCGGTGGACGCGGCGAAGAACACGGCGTCACCGGGCTTCGCGCCGACAGCATCCGCCAACCCGGACAGATGCTCCGACGAGAGGTTCTTCGCGACCGGGCCGCGAGCGTCGCCCGTGTCGGCGTCCAGCACGACGTACGCCAGGCCGCGCGCGCCGCGCGCCTTGGCCCAGTCCTGCCAGCCGTCCAGCTCCTTGCGGGTCTGCGACGCGCCGCCGGGCATGACGACCGCGCCGACGTAGCCGCCGGCCGCGATGGCACCGGCGAAGACACGGAACTCAGTTCCCGCGAGGTAGGAGGTCAGGTCGGTCAGCTCGACGCCGTAGCGCAGGTCGGGCTTGTCGGAGCCGTAGCGGTTCATCGCGTCGGTCCACGTGATCCGCGGGATCGGCAGCTGCACCTGGTAGCCGGCCAGCTCGCCCCAGAGCTTGCTGACGAGCTCCTCGCCGAGCTCGATGACGTCCTCCTGGGTGACGAAGGACATCTCGATGTCGAGCTGGGTGAACTCGGGCTGCCGGTCGGCGCGGAAGTCCTCGTCGCGGTAGCAGCGCGCGATCTGGTAGTAGCGCTCCATGCCCGCCACCATCAGCAGCTGCTTGAAGAGCTGCGGCGACTGGGGCAGCGCGTACCAGGTGCCGGGCTGCAGGCGGACCGGCACCAGGAAGTCCCGGGCGCCCTCGGGCGTCGACCGGGTCAGCGTCGGCGTCTCGATCTCGTTGAAGTCGCGGGCGTGCAGCACCTCGCGGGCGATCTGGTTGGCGCGGCTGCGCAGCTTGAGCGCCTTGGCCGGGCCGGAGCGCCGCAGGTCGAGGTAGCGGTACTTGAGGCGCAGGTCGTCCGACGCGGTGATGGTGTCGTCGACGGGCAGCGGCAGCGGCGCGGCCTCGGAGAGCACGACCAGCTCGGTGGCGGCGACCTCGATCGCGCCGGTGGCCAGCTCCGGGTTGTCGTTGCCCTCGGGCCGGGCGCGGACCTCGCCGGTCACCTTGACGCAGAACTCGTTGCGCAGGGCGTGGGCGTCCTCCTCGCGGAAGACGACCTGCACGATGCCGGAGGCGTCCCGGAGATCGACGAAGATGACCCCGCCGTGGTCGCGCCGGCGGGCCACCCACCCGGCGAGCGTCACCGTCTGGCCGGCGTGCTCGGCCCGCAGGCTGCCGGCTTCATGGGTACGGATCACGGAAGAGTCTCCTCACACAGGTGGTCACGGGGCGCACCCGACATTCTGTCAGGAGCGCCCGGCCCGCGTCCGCTCAGCCCTGACCGGACCACGCCGTGGCCCGCAGCGTGGCGGCCCCGTCCGGCCGCACGTCGCCGACGACCACCCGGACCAGCAGGCCGCCGGTCAGCACACACAGGGTCACCCCCTTACGCGCCGGTACGGTCAGCCCGGGCCCCAGCGGGCTCGCCCGGACCGCCCTGCCGCACGCCACGGCGTCCGACCGGGCGTCGCCGGCGTCACTGAGCGTCATCGCGCCCGGCCCCAGGGCCAGCGCCGGCACGGCGGGCCCGCACCGGCTGTCGTACCGCAGATCTCCGGTGTCGCCGGACACACCCACGCGAGGTTCGTCGAGGTCGAGGAACGTGACGGCGCCGCATCCCGCGCGGATGGCGAGCTGCTCCTCCGCGTACGGCACAGGGGTTGATCCGGGTTTGTCCGCAGTCAGCCTCAGCGCGCGCCACGCCATCAGCGCCGCCGCGGCCGCGGCCATTAGCGCGAGCACGGCGAGCAGCACCGCAAGCGTTACACCTCTGCGCGGCGTGGCCGGCGGTGCGGGCAGGCCGCCGACGAGCCGTTCGGTCGGCCCCTCCCTGAGACGCGCGGCGGAGGGGACGGACGAGTTCGACGCACGGAACACCGGCACGGGCCACTCCGGAGGTCGAGGGGCAAACGCCGCATAGCGGCCTCCACTGACCATAAGGTCGCGGCCGCGGATGGCCCATCCCCCGATGAGGGCGATTTCCGTACGCGGCGCCGCGGCGTACCCGGGCACCCCCAGCTCGGCCGCCAGCTGGGCGAACGGCACCCGCGGGGAGAGCTGCAGCCCGTGGAGATCTGCCGGCCCAGCCGGTCGATGGCGGCGGCTCCGGCCGGGAACTCGTTCGGCGCCGGGCGCACCAGCAGTCCGGACGATCGGTCGAATCTCAGCGTTACGGGCGGCTGTAGAGGCACCATCGGTCGAGTCGCAGGAGCGCCCGGGCGTAGGCCCGGGTCTTGGTCCCCGCGGTCAACCCGGCGATCGCCACATGCTCGATCGCCAGCCGCTCGGCGTCGGCCGGGCCGGTGGGCGGCCGGGTCCTTCGGTCACGAGTACCAGCCGTCACGAAGGGTGGGAATCGTCGTTGAGGCTCCGGATTCGGCGGCTACGTCGACGTCCTGGGGGAAGCCGTTGCCGATGAGTTCGCGGCCGCTGACGCAGGCGCGTAGCGCGGCCCGGAGGTTGTCGGCCACTCGTTCGTAAGCGGCGATCGCAGCGCCCGCTTCCGGGGACGGGGTGTGGGTTGCGGCCGGCAGGTGGTGGAGGAAGGCGCCCGCGCCCCAGAGGTCCTCGACTGCCGGGCGGAGGGAGCCGTCGGGGCGGTGCTCGCCCGAGGCGATCACGGCGACGCGGGTGCCGGGCGGGAGGGTGGCGATCCGGGCCGCGGCGGCTGGGGCGTTGCGGAGGGAGACGCCGAGGACGGGGCCGGGGTGCTCGGCGAGGAGTGATGAGATCGCGGAGCCGTTGGGTGAGGGGAGGACCAGGCGGTCGATGCCGTGGGCGGCGCGGATCGTGGCTGGGGAGAGGCTGATCGGGCCCGGGGCGTGGCGGCCCGCCGCGAGGGTGGCGTCGTGGTCGCGGGCGAACGCGGCGGCGGTGGGGTCGCGCCACGGGTAGGGGCGGACGGCGATGCCGTGGTCGGCGGCGACGGTCAGGGTGGTGGTGAAGGAGAGGACGTCGACGACTACGACGACTGTGGACACTGCGGCGAGGGTACGGGCGCCCGGCGCGCCCCAGTCGAGGTCGGTGATCATGCGGTCGAGCGTGCCAGTACGGCGCGGACCTCGGGCCCGGCCCGGTCGAGCTCGGTGATCATCGGGCGCAGCGCGGGCGGGGCGGTGATCGAGGGGCGAAGCGCGGGCGGGACGGTGATTGAGAGGCGAAGCGCGGGCGGGCGGTGATTATGGGGCGCAGCGTTGGAGGGCGGCGCGGACCGCCTGGTAGCGCTCGGCGCGCCAGCCGTTCTCCGGGGGGTCGCCGAGGGCGAGAACGCCGTGCGTGACCTGGTACGTGATCCGGTAGAGGACGAGTTGCGCCGCGGCCTCGCACCAGGCGTCGGCGGTGCCGGGCGCGGGGCGGTGAGCCAGTTCGATGCTGAACCAGGCCGGAAAGAACGCGTGCGACTCGACCGCGCCCTTGATGCGGCGGCGGATGTGGGCGGTCAGGTCGGCCACCGCCTGGTCACCCCGCTTGACCTCGTACGCCTTCCGCCGCCGCGCGTCGCGGTCGAGTTCGTCCTCGGCGGTCGCCAGCGGTTCCGCCCGGCTGCGCAGGAGGGCGTCCCGTTCGCGGAGACGTCCGCGGTGGACCCGGTAGTCGCGGGCCGCCTTCCGGAACGTGCGGCCCCCCGGCCGGGCCTCGGCCAGCAAGCGGCTCGCGTCGAAGGCGTGCGTGCGGCTCCGCGCCGTCAGCTCGCGCAGGTCCGCGTACTCCTCGATGACCCGCCGGTGTTCCGCCCGCGCCCGGTCGTCGAGCAGGCCCGACCGGATCTGGTCGGCCTCGCGCACCTGGACCACGAGCTTCGCCCACTCCGGCGGCACGGTGTCCAGGTCGACGGGCTGCACACCCTGCTCGCGCAGCAACCGTCCCTCCAGGACCCGCACATCGGCGGTGAGCCGCTCGATCGACCGGCGTGCGCCGCCCAGTTCCTCGTCGATCCGCTGCCGCAGCTCGTCGTGCGCGCCGGTGATCTGACCGAGCCGCGCGTCGAGCTGGTCGTGCCGGCGGGCCAGCTCCCTGTCGCGGTGCTCGGCCTGCCGGGCGTTCTCCCGGATCTGCTCCTCGAGGACGCGCTTGAGGGTGTTGCTCTTGCGCTGGATCTCGTTGCGCAGCGACTCCGCGACCCGGGCCAGGTCGGTCGCGACCGGATCGGCGTTCACCGCCCCTCCACCCCGGCCCCCGTCTCGAGCGGGAGTGCGCCCGGCCGAGCAGGCCCCGCATCGGGTGAGAGGGGCAGCGCGTCAGGCCGCGGCGACGGCACCTTGGCGGCACCGACAGCCACACCGGAAGCGACCCGACCCGAAGCGGCCCCGCCCTCACCCGAAGCAACCCCACTCGAAGCGGCCCCGCCGGAAGCGGTCCCACCGGAGGAGGCCCCGCGCCTCAGATGAGCGGTGATCCACAGCGCGCCCGCCACAGCCATCGCGAACCCCGCCGCGACGAGCACCACCACAGGCAGCAGTCCGGCAACGACGAGCGCCACCCCGGCCACCGCGACCACCAGCAGCGCCGTAGCCGTCAGCCGCCGCCGGCGCAGACCCCGGGCAGCGGCCTCGTCGACGACCCGCATGAGGTCGTCGGTGGCGTCGAAGACCCGCTCGAGCAGGTCGTCGTAGCGCCCGCTCTCCGGATGCTCCCGGCCCAGCACCTCGTGCCGCAGGGCCAGTTCGCGCTGCCGCTCGGCCAGGCTGTCCCGTACCGGAATCCCGGCTCTTGTATCCCGCACGTCAGAGTCCACCCGACCCCCCGCCGCCGCCGACACCGTCCGCCCGGACCGCCGCCCGCGAGCGTGTCGCTCGGGGCGGAAACCGCTGTTCAGGCGCTATTCGAAGCGTACGGCGTCGGTGAGCGGGGTCAATCCCACGGAAGTGTCCAGCGCGTCCAGGACGGCGGTCAGCCGCTTCTCCTCGCCCAGGAAGTGGGTGCGCAGGATCGCGTCGAGGCCGGCGAGTTCCTCCTGCCGGGCGTCGCCGTCCAGGGTGGTGACACGGGTCAGGATGCCGGCGATGACCTGGTGGTCGCGTTCGAGCCCGGCCAGGAAGTCGCGCAGCGCGGGGTGGCGGGCGGCGAGCAGCGGGAACACCTCGCGGTCCTCGCCGGTGTGGTGGGCGGTGAGCGCCGCGCAGAACGTCAGGCAGTGTGCCGTGAGGTCGCGCTGCGGCACGACGCCGTCGCGCAGGTCGTCGAGCATGCCGCGCAGCTGGTCGTGCACGTCGATGAGCTGGGTCCCGTACGACAGGAACCGCTGGTATTCGTCCACGGTGATCCCATGGTCCGGCGCCTCCATGCCCTCGGCGGACTGTGTGCCGGGTACACCGCGACGCTGCCCCGATGAGATCAGATCCCGCGGGGCAGCGTCAACACCGGTCAGCCCACGTAGAGGACGGCGTCGATCTCGATGTCGAAGCCGACCAGCGGGACCGGCAGGGTGGTGCGGACCGGCAGGTGCTCGCCCTTGATGTACTGGGGGTAGATCTCGTTGAGCTCCGGGAAGTCGGCGAAGTCGCGCAGGTAGACGCCGACCCGGACGGCGTCGTCCAGGCTTGCGCCGGCGGCCTCGGCGACCGCGGCCAGGTTGCGGAAGGCGGCGTGGGCCTGCTCGGCGAAGGTGCCGGTGACGCGGGTGCCGTCCGGGAGGGCGGGGATGGCGCCGGCCAGGTAGATGGTGTCGCCGGCGACGACGGCGTGCGAGTAGGGGCCGCCGGCGGGGGCGGCCTTGTCGGTGATGATGGCGCGCTTGGGCATGTCAGGAGCTCCTTGGAAATTGTTCGGCCAGGCCGTCCAGGCCGACGAGCGGCTCGGACAGCAGGTCACGGATGGCGTGGTCGCGGCGGGTCAGCGCGTCCCGCTGGGCGGGGGTGAGCGGGATCCACGGTGGCGGCGGGGGTGCGAGCCGCGGGGTGAGCAGGCGGCCGCCGACGTACGTGGCCTCGTTGCGCAGCCGCAGCGGCGAGCGGCGGGTCTGGCGGTGGGCGTCGACGACCTCGAAGCTGCCCTCCTCGACGCGGAAGACGGCCAGGTCGGCGGGCGCGCCCGGGGTGATCGTGCCGCCGGGCAGGCCGAGCGCGCGGGCCGGGTGCAGCGTGGCCGCGTCGAGCGCGTCGGGCAGGGTGACGCCGATCGCGAGCATCTTGGCGATCGTGGTGGGCAGGTCGAAGACGGGCCCGTGCAGGGAGCGGGCATGCAGGTCGGTCGAGATCGTGTACGCGGTCAGGCCGGCCGCGAGCTGCGCCTCCGCCACGTCGAACGCGAAACCGCCGGAGCCGTGCCCGAGGTCGAACAGCACGCCGCGGCGGTGCGCGTCGGCGGCCGCAGCCCCGAGCGGGGAGGCGATGCCGCTGGCGCAGTGGGTCACGATGTCGCCGGGGCGGAGCAGGGCGAGCACCTTGTCGAGCGCGGGCGGTGCGGTGCCGATGTGCGTCATGACCGGGACGCCGCACGCCTCGGCGACCCGCAGGCCGCGGCGCAGCGGTTCGGTGCCGTTGCCGCCCACGGTCTCGCGGTCGATGCGGACCTTGATGCCGCGTACGAGATCGCGGTTGGCCCTGATGGTCTCCACGGCCAGGTCGACGTCGCAGTTGGCCAGGTCGCGGCTCTCCCCCGTGCGCCCAGCGAGGCCCACGGCGGAGATGTTGAGCAGCGCGGGAATGCGTACATCCGATTTTTCCGACACAAGCCGGAGACCCGCGAGCGTGTACGCACCCGCGGAGCCCGCATCGACCCACGTGGTCACGCCGGTACGCCAGGCGACCGGCCCCGGATCGATCCCCCAGTAGCCGGGGCCGACAGGGGTATGCAGGTCGATGAGGCCCGGAGTGACGAGCCTGCCGGCCACATCGACGACAACGGCACCGGAGAGATCGGCACCCACAGCGGCAATTTGTCCGTTGTGGACGGCTACGTCGGTGACACCGTGGCCGTGCACGTCGCCGCCACGTAAGACGAGGTCATAGATCATGCCGGGTCCAGCGCGGCGGTGATGGCGAGCCGGTAGAGCCGGGTGGGCCGGCCCTTGCGGTGCACCTGGGAGCTGCCGTCGGCGATCGCGAGCCGCGACGTGCTGAGCTTGCGGATCAGCCGGCGGCCGCTGGGGTCGGTGATGCCGAGCGAGCGGGCCAGGTCGCTCGGGGAGACCGGGCGGCCGCCGAGGTGGCGCTCGATCGCGGCGAGCCGGGACAGGGTGGCGGGGCTGAGCCCGACCCGGCCGGCGAGCGCCTCGATGTCGCCGTGCTCGCGGTAGGTGTAGGCGAGCGGTACGCCGGTGGCGCCCATCGGGCCGATCATCATGCCGTTGTCGGAGATCAGGTAGGCGCCCGGGTCCGCGTCCTGCTCGGCGCGGGCGGCGGCGCGCTCGGCGAGGGCGACGCAGAGGCGGGCGGAGGCGCCGAGCCCGAAGCCGGCGACCGCGCGCACGCCGAGGGTGTCGCGCGCCTCGGCGAGCACGGGCAGGCCGACCCACTGATGGGTGACCGCCTCGAAGAGGGCCGCGTGCGCGAAGACGACCACGCCGCGGCGGCCCCGGTTGTCGATCCATGCGTCGGCGAACTCCGGCGTGTTGACCAGCAGCTGGTGCAGGCCGGTCAGGGCGCGTTCCTCCACCGGGTCGGCGACGAGGAAGACGCCCGCGGCGAAGCGCTGCCCGTCGGCCCGCTTGTTGCGCACCCGCAGGGCCAGTTCGTGCAGGTCGGCGCGGATGGTGCCCGCGGTGGCGAGCGCGTTGAGCACGGCCACCTGCCCGTCGAGGGCGGCGGCGACGCCGGTGCGGACGCTGATCACGTACGGGGCGCCGGTGGCGGCCAGCTGCGCGCGGTGGAACGCGACGACGTCGGCGATCGGCTGCTCGGGGTCGAACGGCAGGCTCGCGATGGAGCCGCGGTCCAGGTCGAGCGCGCTCGCCACCTCGTCCACGGTCTCCTGGGCGAACGTGTCGATGCTGACCGGGGTGGCGGGCCAGCCGTTGCCGCGCGCCCGGGACCAGGCCAGCGCGAGGTCGAGGGCGGCCGAGCGGGTGACGGCGACGGGCAGGTCCTCGGGGAGCAGGTCACGGGAGCGCGCGTACGGGACCAGCCCGAGCAGCAACCCGTCGAGCCGGTCCGCGTTCAGCAGCCCGGCGACGCGCCCGCGGATCTGGTCCTCGCGTTCGTAGACGGCCCACGCGAACGTCACCCCGGTCAGCGTGCGCGCGGCCTCCTCGAAGCGGGCGCGATGGCCGGCGTGCAGCACCAGGCCGATCGTCATCACCGCGGGCACGCGTTCTCCTCTGGAGGTTCGTAAGTGGTCCGTAGTAGCTTCCACACAAAGCTTCCACCGGTCAAGGGAGGGAACATGCTCGACTGGCGGGCGAAGGGATTCTGGCTGCCCGAGGGCGAGGTGAGCGCCGCGGAGTTCGCCGCCGCGCGGCACACGCTCTTCGACGGATCGTTCACCTGGCCACTGCTGGTGGTCAGGGACTCGGCGGTGCGGGCGAACATCGCCACCATGGCGGCCTACGCGGAGCGGCACGGGTTCTCGTTCGCCCCGCACGCCAAGACGACGATGGCGCCCACGCTGCTGCGGGCGCAGCTCGAGGCGGGTGCGTGGGCGCTGACCGTGGCGACGGCGAACCAGGCGCTGGTCCTGCGCAGGCTCGGCGTGCCCCGGGTGGTGATCGCGAACGAGGTCCTGGACCCGACGGCGTTGCGCTGGCTGTCGGCGGAGGCGGCGCGCGGCTGGGAGGTGATGATCCAGGTCGACTCGGTCGCCGGGGTGGAGGCGGTGCGGGCCGCGGGCGGGCTTCCGGTGCTGGTCGAGATCGGTCACGACGGCGGGCGGACGGGGTGCCGGACGGTTGCCGAGGCCGTGGCCGTCGGGCGGGCCGCCGGGCCGCTGCTGGCCGGCGTCACCGCGTACGAGGGAGGTCTGCGCTCTCAAAAGGAAGTCGACGCGTTCCTCGCCGTGCAGGTCGCCGTCACCAGGGAACTAAGCGAGCTCCTCCCGCCGGAAGTCATCGTTTCCGCAGGTGGGAGCGCCTGGTTCGACCGGGTGATCGCCGCGCTGGAGGGGCAGTGGCTGCCGGGGCACACCGTACGGGCGGTGCTGC
>CAKUMG010000110.1 GCA_934667465.1 uncultured Actinoplanes sp.
CAAGATCAATGCCGTTGCATTGAAAGGCGTGAACGAAGGCGAGTACGACCGGATGCTCGCCTGGTGCGGCGAGCACGGCTTCGACCTCACCCTGATCGAAACCATGCCGCTCGGTGAGATCACCGGCGACCGCATGGACCAGTACTTGCCCCTTTCCAGGGTGCGGGACCGGCTGCGCGAGCCGGGGTTCGTCGCGGACACGCGGGCGGGGTACGACGCGTTCGCGGAGGAGTACCAGGCGCTGCGGCAGCGGATCGACGACCAGCCGTGGGACCGGTACGTGCTGGGCGCCTTCGCGGAGACCGTCGCCGGGCGGGTGCTCGAGGTGGGGGCCGGGACGGGCACCGCGACCGCGTACCTGCACGGGCTCGGGGTGGAGGTCGACGGGCTCGACCTGTCGCCGGGCATGGTCGCACTGGCCCGCCGCCGGCACCCCGGCCTGCGTTTCCGGGTCGGCTCGATGACCGATCTGGATCACGCCGACGGGTCGCTGGCCGGCGTCGTCGCCTGGTACTCGATCATCCACCTGCCCGATGACTGGCTTCCGCGCGCGTTCGGCGAGTTCCGTCGCGTGCTGCGCCCGGGCGGGCATCTGCTGCTCGCCTTTCAAGTCGGGGATGCCGCGGTCGAGCGGCGCGGCATCACGTTCGAGCGCCGCCGTCCGGAGTTCGTGAGCGCGCAGCTGGCTGCCGCGGGGTTCGAGGTGCGCTGGGAGGTCGTGCGGGCGCCCGATGACCGGGCCGAGAAGGTTTCGCAGGCTTATGTGATGGCCCGGTCGCGCTGACCAGCCGCATTCCGGGCATACGCCTCAGTTCCGGGCGGGACCGGCCGATCGGTCCCGGGGAGGCTGATATGGCGCGTCGGGTGGTTGCGGGGGCGATCGGGGCAGCGGTTGCCGTTGTCCTTGTCGCCGGCTGCACGCCGCCGACAGCCCCGCTGGGCGTGGGCCCGTCCGCCGCCGTGCCGCCCGGTGCCGGGGCGGCCGATGCCGTGCCGCCCGATGCCGGGGCGGTCGACGCCACGCCGCCGGTGCGGCCCGCGGTGCTGCGGATCATGCCGTTCGGGGACTCGATCACCGTGGGGGCCGGGTCCCGCGCCGGGGACGGCTATCGGGCCCGGCTGCACCGGGACCTGACCGCGGCGGGCCTTCGCGTGAACTTCGTGGGCTCCCGCAGCAGCGGCCCCGGGCCGGATCCCGACCACGAGGGCCACTCCGGCTGGACCATGGCGCAGCTCTCGGCCCGTGCCGACCGCTGGCTGCGCCGGGCCCGCCCGGACGTGGTGCTGCTGCACGTGGGCACCAACGACCTGCGTACCGATCGCAGTGCCGATCGCGCGCCGCAACGCCTGGCCCGCCTGCTGTTCCAGATCGGTCTTCGTCGCCAAGATCGTCGGGAATCGGCCGCTGGAGGACGGCAGGGCACGCCAGCGCCGGGCGGACCGCTTCAACGCGATCCTGCCCGGCGTCGTGGCGGCGGCCGGCCCCCGCTTCCACCTGGTCGACCTGAGCTACGTCCGGGGTAGGGACCTCGTCGACAAGCTCCACCCGAGCGACAGGGGCTACCGGAAAATCGCCACCACGTTCTACTCGACGATAGTTCTAGAACTTTCGGCCGCGCCCGTGTCATGATGGGCGCCAAAGTTATAGAACTATTGGAGGCGTGTCGTGACAGACGGCCGATTCGGTCGCTTCGGCGGCCGGTACATCCCCGAATCCCTGGTCCCCGCCTGTGCCGCGCTGGAGGCCGAGTTCCAGGCGGCCTGGGCGGACCCGGTCTTCCGGCAGGAGCTCGACAGGTACGCGGCGGTCTACGCCGGCCGTCCCACCCCGCTCACCCCGGCGGCGAACCTGTCGGCCGCGCTCGGCGTCACGGTGCTGCTGAAGCGGGAGGACCTCGCCCACACCGGCTCACACAAGATCAATAATGTGCTCGGCCAGGCCCTGCTCGCCCGCCGCATGGGCAAGAAGCGGCTGATCGCCGAGACGGGAGCCGGCCAGCACGGCGTCGCCACCGCCACCGCGGCCGCCCTGATGGGCCTCGGCGCCACCATCTACATGGGCACCCGCGACATCGAGCGCCAGCAGCTCAACGTCTTCCGGATGAATCTGCTCGGCGCCACCGTCGTCCCGGTCACGACGGGCAGCCGTACGCTCAAGGACGCCACCAACGAAGCGATGCGCCAGTGGGTGGCGGCGGTCGACGACACCCACTTCTGCCTCGGCTCGGTGAGCGGCCCGCATCCCTACCCGACGATGGTCCGGCAGTTCCAGCGCGTCATCGGCGACGAGGCCCGCCGCCAGTGCGCCGCGGAACTGCCCGCCGCGGTCCCGGACGTGGTCGTCGCCTGCGTCGGCGGTGGCTCCAACGCGGCCGGCACGTTCGCCGGGTTCGAGCGGACCGGCGCCCGCCTGGTCGGTGTCGAGGCGGCGGGCGGCGCGGCCATGGCCGGCGGTACGCCCGGCGTCGTGCACGGCACCCGGTCGCTGGTCCTGCAGGACGAGCACGGCCAGATCGCCGAGGCCCACTCGATCGCCGCCGGCCTGGACTACCCGGGCATCGGCCCCGAACACGCGCACTGGGGCACGAGCGGCCGTGCCACCTACGCCACCGTCACCGACGACGAGGTCGTGGCGGCGCTGGCCCGGCTGGCCCGCGCCGAGGGCATCATCTGTGCCCTGGAGTCCGCGCATGCCGTGGCCTGGGTGCTGCGGGCGGCCGGCACGCCGGACCTGCCCACCGGGTCCACGGTCCTGGTCACCCTCTCCGGCCGCGGCGACAAGGACATGGCCCAGCTCGCCCTCCTGCCCGGCGCCGGCGTCGCCAGCGCCAGCGCCAGCGACGCAGAGCGTGCCGGGGACGACGACGCGGGCCGGCCCAGGGTCGCCGAAGACGAGGAGCGTGCTGGGGTCGACGGCGGCGCGGGGCGGGTGGCGGCATGACCGTGCGCCTGCGCGACGGCGGTGGACTGCTCATCCCGTACGTGACGGGTGGCGTCACCAGCACGTGGACCGACCATCTGCTCGCCTTCCAGGACGGCGGTGCCGACGCGGTCGAGGTGGGCCTGCCCTTCTCCGACCCGATGCTGGACGGCCCCACCATCCAGCGGGCCTCCGACCGGGCCCTGGCCCGCGGCGCCACCCCCGCCGGCATCCTCGCTGACCTGGCCGCGGTCCGCCCGCGCCTGCGCATCCCGGTCATCGTGATGACGTACGCCAACCTGGCCTTCCGCCTCGGCTCCCGGCGCCTCGCCGACGCGGGCGCCGACGGCCTGATCGTCCCCGACCTGCCCCTCGACGAGTCGGCCGGTCTGCGCGTCGAAGCCGGGCTCGACCCGATCCTGCTCGCGGCGCCGTCCACGCCGGACGACCGGCTCCGGGAGATCTGCCGCCGGACCCGGGGCTTCGTCTACGCCGTCAGCACCATGGGCACGACCGGCGAGCGGACCCGGCTCGACCCCGCGGCCGCGACCCTCACCGCGCGGCTGCGTGCGGTCCCGGGCTGTCCGCCGGTCCTGATCGGCTTCGGCATCTCGACCCCGGAGCAGGCCGCCGCCGCGTGCCGCGCGGGCGACGGCGTGATCGTCGGCGCGGCCCTGATGCGCCGGGTGCTCGACGGCGCCACCCCGGCCGACCTGCGGAGGGAGGTGGCCGCGATGCGCGCGGCGATCCTCTAGGCTCGGACCGGTCCGCCGACCGACCAGGGAGCATCCACTGCCACCGCCGCGTACGCCGAAGTACCAGACGATCGCCGACGACCTCACCGGCAAGATCCGGGGCGGCGAGCTGGCAGCGGGCTCGGCGCTGCCCCCGCAGAAGGAGCTCAGCGCGTCCTACGGCGTCACCCTCGCCACGCTGCGGCAGGCCCTGCAGCGGCTCGAGTCGGAGGGCCTGATCTCGCAGCAGCCGGGGCGTGGCACGTTCGTGTCCGCGCCCCGGGCCGCCTACCGCCTGGACTCCCTGCGCGGCCTCGCCGAGGACCTGCGCGCGCAGGGGCAGACGGTCACCACGCTGATCGTCGGGCAGGAGCTGGGCGAGCCCCCGTCCTGGGCCGCCGCCCGGCTCGGCCTCCCGCCGGGCTGCCGCGTCCTGTGCCTCGAGCGGCTACGGCTGCTGGCGGGGCGCCCGGCCGTGCACCAGCTCTCCTGGATCCCGGAGCGCCCCGGCGTGGCCCTGGCGGACCTGGACTACAGCGGCGCCTCGCTCTACGCGGTGCTCGCCGAGCACGGGCTCACCGCCCACCGCGCCTCCGAGGCGGTCCGCCCCGGCCTGCTCGACGAGGCCACGGCCGGCCTCATGCACCAGGCCGCGGGCCTGCCCGTCTTCGTCTCCGAGCGCCTGACGTACGGCGCCGACGACCGGCCGCTGCTGTTCGACCGCGCCACGATCCTCGGCACCACGATGGAGATCCGCACCGAGCGCGCCGCCACCGGCGTGTCGATGCAATGGACGCGCCAGCAGCCGTGAATCCGGTTGGTCCCCGAGGCCCGGGGGCTCACCATGAGCACCATGATGACCCTGGAGACCGAGCGCCTGCTGCTGCGCGGCTGGCGCGACGACGACCTGGACGCCCTTGCCGCGATGAACGCCGACCCGGACGTGATGCGTTACATCATGGACGGCGCGGTCCGTGACCGTGAGCAGACCGCCGAGGGCCTGCGGAAGATCCGCGAGAAGTGGGACGCCCAGGGATTCGGGCACTTCGCCGTGGAGGTGCGGGAGACCGGTGCGCTGGCCGGATGGGTGGGGCTCGCCGTGCCCGACTTCCTGCCGGAGGTGCTGCCCGCGATGGAGATCGGCTGGCGCTTCGGGCGGGAATTCTGGGGGCAGGGGTACGCCACCGAGGCGGCCGCGGCGCTGCTGCGGTTCGGGTTCGACTCCCTCGAGCTGGACCGCGTCCTCAGCATCCGGCACGTCGACAACGTCCGCTCGGCGCGCGTCATGGAGAAGCTCGGACTGAGCCACGCGTTCGACACCGTCGTCCCCGAGTTCGCTCAGCCGGTCGCCGTGCACGTGATCACCCGGGCCGAGTACGAGGTTTCCCGGCCGAATCGCCAGCGCAGCACCTGAGCGTGCTGGAGGCCGCGGGCCTCATCGAGGTGGAGAAGGGCTACGAGGACCGCCGCGCCCGCACCTGGCTCACCCTCACCGCCGCCGGCACCACCCGACGAGATCCGCCGGCTCAAGCAGCTCATCAGCAGGGTCGACCTCGACCGCTCTTGACAGGGGGCGGGGGGGAACCCAGCGTCGCGGGCATGGATGAGACGACACGCAGCAACAGGCTGGCCTGGGAAGCGGCGTCCGAGAAGCATGTGCGCGAGTACGCGGAGCTGCTCGCGGAGTCCGCGGCCGGTGCCTCGCTCCTGGAGATCGAGCGGCAGCTGCTGGCCGGCGTGCTGCGCGGGTCGCCCGAGGTCGTGCACTGGCAGAGCGGGCACGGCGCCGACGACGTGGCGCTCGTGCTGGCCGGGGCGCGGTCGGTCGTGGGCCTTGACTACAGCGAGGTCGCCGTGCGGGCGGCGCAGCGCCGGGCGGACGAGCTCGGTGCCGCCTGCCGGTATGTCGTGGCGGCGCTGCCCGAGGCCCCGCTGGCCGATGCGTGCGCGGATCTGGTCTACACCGGCAAGGGCGCGCTGATCTGGATGCCCGACGCCGGCCGGTGGGCCCGGGAGATGGTCCGCCTGCTGCGCCCGGGCGGGCATCTGTTCCTCTACGAGGAGCATCCGGCGGTGCCGCTGTGGAGCTGGGACACCGACGAGCCGCGGATCCGGCCGGACCGCAGCTACTTCGGCGCGCGGCACGTCAACGACACCTTCCCGGCCGGCGGGGCGGTCCAGTGGCAGCGGACCCTCGGCGAGATCGTGACTGCCGTCGTGACGGCGGGGTTGCGGGTCGAGCACCTCGGCGAATACCCGGAGCCGTTCTGGCGGATGGGCGGGGTCGATGCCGCGGCCTGGGCCGGTCGCCTGCCCAACTCCTTCGCGCTGCTGGCGAGCCGGCCGTGAGCGGCCGGCTCACCGGCGGGTGCGCAGGCCGTCGAAGGCCAGGGCGGTCACGGTGGCGGCGATCTCGGCGGCGTTGCGGCGGCCCGGGCTGTACCACTCGGTGAGCGAGTTGACCATGCCGAAGAGCAGGCGGGCCGCCGTTGCCGGGTCCACGTCGGGGCGGATGGCGCCCTCGGACTGGGCGGCCTTGACCAGCGCGGTCACCTCCTGGTCGAAGTCGCGGCGCCGGGCCAGGGCGGCGAGCTCCACCTCGCTGTTACCGCGGACCCGCAGCAGCAGCGTCACGTATTGCAGGCGGTCGGCGAGCACGAGCACGCTCGACCGGAGCAGCGTCTCGAGCCGGTGCAGGGCGCTGGCCCCGGCCAGGTCGCGGACCTCCGCCAGGGCCTCGTCCAGGCCGGTCAGGGCATGGTCCATCGCCAGCCGCAGCAGCTCCTCCTTGCCGCGCACGTGGTGATAGACGCTCGACTTCGTGATGCCGAGGCGGCGGGCCACGTCGTCCATGCTCGTGGCGTCGTAGCCGTGGGTGTTGAACAGCTGCACGGCGGCGGCCAGCACGGCGTCGAGGTCGTGGCCCGGGCGGCCGCGCCGGGGGCGTGGTGTCGCGGTCATCGTGGCTCCTCGGTGGCCCGGTCGGGGAGGTCGCCCGCGGCGGGGGCCCGGCCGCCGCCGAGGGTCCGGCTGCGGCCGCGGAACTCGGCGATCACGTCGCTCCGCCGGGTCACGGTCACATCGTAGATGCCGCTGCGCCCGCTCCCGGACCGCTGCTCAGCGTAGGCCTCCAGCACGTCGCCGGTGCCGGTGGGACGGAGAAACGACACCTCGGCCCCGGCGGCCACGGTCACCGGGCCGTGGCTGTTGCAGGCGCAGGCGAACGCGGTGTCGGCCAGCAGGAACACGTACCCGCCGTGGGTCATGCCGTGGCCGTTGACCATGGCGGCCGTCACCGTCATGCGCACGCGGGCGGTGCCGTGACCTGCGGAGACGAGCTCGATGCCGAGGTCGTTCGAGGCGCGGTCGCGGGCGAACATCGCGTGCGCCGCCGTCTGTGCCATCTGGTGCCGCCTTTCCCGGATCCCTTGATTACCGACCGACCGGACGGTAGGAAATAAGGACATCCCATCGCAGAGGAGTGCCGGTGACAACCCCCGCCGAGTACTACGAGAGACATCGCGACCTCCTGGATCGCGCCGTTCGGGCCGTCGGCGCGCGGGAATACTGGTCGGCCTTCCCCGAGTCGCCGAGCAAGAGCGTCTACGGCGAGCAGGCGGCCCCGGCCGGGGAGCGCGCGTTCCAGGCTTTGATCGGGCAGGAGTTCCCGATCGACGTGCCGGGAGCCACCACGACGGTGTCGACGGAGCGTTCCCCGTACGGTGTCGAGCTCGGCGTCCGCTATCCGAAGGGCGACCCGGAGACGCTGGTCGCCGCCGCCCGGGCCGGCATGCGGGCCTGGCGCGACGCCGGTCCGCACGGCCGGGCCGGGGTGGCCGCCGAGATCCTGACCCGGCTGAACGCCCGCATCTTCGAGATGGCGCACGCCGTGCAGCACACCACCGGCCAGGCGTTCGTGATGGCGTTCCAGGCCGGCGGCGCGCACGCGCAGGACCGTGGCCTGGAGGCGGTCGCGGTGGCGCTCGCCGAGACGATCCGGATCCCCGCCACCTCGACCTGGACCAAACCCCAGCGCGGCGGCGACCCGGTGCGGCTGGCCCGCACCAGCACGGTCGCCGGGCGCGGCGTCGCGCTGCTGATCGGCTGCACCACGTTCCCGACCTGGAACAGCTACCCGGGCCTGTTCGCGAGCCTCGTCACGGGCAACCCCGTCATTGTCAAGCCGCACCCCGGCGCGGTGCTGCCCCTGGCCATCACCGTGCAGGTCGCGCGGGAGGTGCTCGCCGAGGCCGGCCAGAACCCCGACCTGGTCACGCTCGCCGTCGAGGAGCACGGCGACGGCATCGCCGCCGGCCTGGCCACCCACCCGGCCGTCCGGATCGTCGACTTCACCGGGTCCAGCGAGTTCGGCTCGTGGCTGGAGAGCAACGCCCGGCAGGCCACCGTGTACGCGGAGAAGTCCGGCCTCAACACCGTGGTGCTCGACTCCACCGCCGACTACCGCGGGCTGCTGCGCAACCTCGCCTTCTCGCTGTCCCTCTACAGCGGCCAGATGTGCACCACCCCGCAGAACCTGCTCGTCCCGGCGGCGGGGATCGGCACCGACGACGGACCCAAGAGCCCCGCGCAGTTCGCGGCCGACCTCGGCGCGGCGCTGGACAAGCTGCTCGACGACCCCCAGCGGGCCGCGGGCACGCTCGGCGCGATCGTCAACGACGGGGTGCTGTCCCGGCTCAGCGAGGCGGGCACGCTGCCGGGAGTGCTGCACCCGTCCCGGGAGGTCGCCGACGAGAAGTTCCCCGGTGCGGCCATCCGCACCCCGGTCGTGGTCCGGCTGAGCGCCGGCGACGAGAAGGTCTACACCCGCGAATGGTTCGGGCCCGTCTCGTTCGTCATCACCACCGAGGACACCGCGCACAGCCTGCGCCTGCTCACCGACGTCGTGCGGCACCACGGCGCGCTCACCGCGGCGGTGCACTCGACCTCCGCGGAGGTGCTGGAGGCGGCCCACGAGGCGGCGCTGGAGGCGGGCGTGCACCTCGCCGAGAACTTCACCGGCGGCGTGTTCGTCAACCAGACGGCGGCTTTCGGCGACCTGCACGGCACGCCGGCCAACCCCGCGGCGACCGCGGCGCTCACCGACGCCGCGTTCGTGACCGGCCGCTTCGTGACCCTCGAGGCGCGGCGCCACCTGGAGCAGGGGGAGACGCATGAGTGAGCAGACCTTCCTCGACACGATCGCGCGCGACCAGCGGATCGAGCCGCGGGACTGGATGCCGGACGCCTACCGGGCCACGATGATCCGGCAGATCGCCCAGCACGCCCACTCCGAGATCATCGGCATGCAGCCCGAGGGGGAGTGGATCACCCGGGCGCCCACGCTGCGGCGCAAGGCGATCCTGCTCGCCAAGGTCCAGGACGAGGCCGGGCACGGGCTCTACCTCTACTCGGCGGCGGAGACCCTCGGCGCCGACCGGGGCGACCTCACCCGGCGGCTGATCGAGGGCCGGCAGAAGTACTCGTCGATCTTCAACTATCCGACGCTGTCCTTCGCCGACGTGGGCGTCATCGGCTGGCTGGTCGACGGCGCCGCGATCTGCAACCAGGTGCCGCTGTGCCGCAGCTCCTACGGCCCGTACGCGCGGGCCATGATCCGGATCTGCAAGGAGGAGTCGTTCCACCAGCGGCAGGGCTACGAGCTGCTCATGACGATGATGGGCGGCACCGGCCGGCAGCGCGCGATGGTGCAGGACGCCGTGGACCGGTGGTGGTGGCCGTCGCTCATGATGTTCGGCCCGCCCGACGACCGCTCGCCCAACTCGGCGCGCTCGATGGCCTGGAAGATCAAGCGGCACAGCAACGACGAGCTGCGGCAGCGGTTCGTCGACATGACCGTCCCGCAGGCCGAGGCGCTGGGCGTGACCCTGCCCGACCCGGAGCTGGCCTGGAACGAGCAGCGCGGGCACCACGACTTCGGCACCCCCGACTGGGCCGAGCTGACCCGGGTGATCGGCGGGGACGGGCCGTGCAACGCCGAGCGCATCGAGCGCCGACGCCGCGCCGACGAGGACGGCGCCTGGGTCCGCGAGGCCGCCGCGGCCCACGCCGCCAAACGGGCTCCCCTGGAGAAGGTGGCGGCGTGAGCGAAACCATCCGGCACGAGTGGCCGCTGTTCGAGGTGTTCGTCCGGGCCAAGCGCGGGCTCAACCACGTCCACGTCGGCTCCCTGCGCGCCGCCGACCACGACATGGCGCTGCACCACGCCCGCGACCTCTACACCCGGCGCAACGAGGGCGTCAGCATCTGGGTCGTGCTCTCCGGCGACGTGGTGGCGTCGGCGCCGGATGACAAGGACGCCTTCTTCGCCCCGAGCGGCGACAAGGTCTACCGGCATCCGACCCACTACTCCATCCCCGGCACCGTGCCGCACATCTGAGAGCGGGTGACCGCATGTCCGATTCCCGCGCCCACGGCGGAGCCTACGACGCGCTGACCGATCACGAGGACGACGCACGGTGGGCGTACGGGACGGGGTTTGCCGATCCGCTCGCCGGGGTGCCCGGCGCGGTGCCGGCCGGGATCGACCGGGCGGCGCTCACCGACTATTGCCTCATGCTCGGTGACGACGCGTTGATCATGTCGCACCGGCTGCAGGAGTGGGTGACCCGCGCGCCCGAGCTCGAGGACGAGCTGGCCCTCGCCAACATCGCCCTCGACCTGCTCGGGCAGGCGCGCCTGCTGCTCGGCAGGGCCGGCGAGGCCGAGGGGAAGGGACGGGACGAGGACGATTTCGCGTACGGGCGAGAGGTGCGCGATTTCCGCAACGTGTGCCTCGCCGAGCGGGCGGACGCCGACTTCGCCCACCTGGTCGCGCGGCTGCTGGCGTTCGCGACGTGGCGGCTCGCGCTGCTCGACCGGCTCACCGGGTCAGCCGACCCGGTGCTGGCGGCGGTCGCGGCCAAGGGTGTCAAGGAGGTGACCTACCACCGGGACTACGCCGCGCGGTGGGTGGTCCGGCTCGGCGACGGCACCGAGGTGTCCCGGCGGCGCATGCGGGCCGCCGTCGACGCGCTCGCGCCGCTGACCGGGGAGCTGTTCCGGACGCATCCCACCGAGCTGCGGGCGGCCGGGGCGGGGGTGGACCCGGCCGGGCTGCGGGCGGAGTACGACGCGGTGTGGGCGCAGGTGCTCGACGCCGCGGGGCTGGCGCGCGAGGGTGCTGCGGGGCTGGCGCGCGAGGGCGCCGCGGGGCTGGCGCGCGAGGGCGCTGCGGGGCCGGGGAG
>CAKUMG010000111.1 GCA_934667465.1 uncultured Actinoplanes sp.
CAGTAACGTTGACAAAATGGACGCCGGTGAGGTACTTCTTCGCTTCCTCTACCATGCCGTCAATATGAATTCCTTTGGGAGGGCCGACCTCGGCAGAAACCACAAACTCACCGTTGTCAAACAGTTCAGTAATTCTCATAATTCTATACACTCCTGATTATTCAGATTCTTTGGCGGACTTGGTAGCCTCGTCGGTATTGAAATCGTGCATTTGGGTGGGGCAGCGCAGAACGTCCAGACGCCCCTGGGCTTTCAGGCGGTGCGGGTGCCCGCCGCCCCGGAAAACGGCGTGCCCAAAGCCTATTCCGTTTTGCAGCAGGACCGCCGGACCGCCGAGGCCGTCGACTGCGTGACGGAGTCCGTCGACGGCGAGCGCGTGTTCGTGCGCGCCGCCGAGTTCCACTACTTCCGGCTGCCCAGCCCCGATCTGTGGCGCGACATCCTCGAGAAGTACAAGGCGGCCGGCTTCAACACCGTCTCCCTCTATTTCAGCTGGGCCTACCATTCGCCCAAGGACGGTGTGTACGACTTCACCGGCGTGCGCGACGTCGACAAGCTGCTCCGGATGGCGGAGGAGCTCGGGCTCTGGACGATCGTGCGGCCCGGCCCGTACATCAACGCCGAGACCAGCGGCGGTGGCTTCCCGGCGTGGCTCAAGCGGGTCCCCGGCCGGGCGCGCAGCAGCGAGCCCGGCTACACCCGGGCCTACCGCGAATGGCTCGCCCACATCAACCCGATCATCGCCCGGCACCAGATCGACCGGGGCGGCAGCGTGCTGCTCTACAACGTCGAGAACGAGTACCAGGCCAACACGGACGCGCAGTACATGGAGGACCTGCAGACCACGGCGCGCGCGGCCGGGATCACCGTCCCGATCACCACGAACGTCTGCTGCGACGCCGCCGAGTGGGCCTCGACGTGGGGTTCCGGAAAGGGCGCGGTGCAGATCCCGGGCGTCGACGACTATCCGCAGACATTCGAATGCCAGAACGCGGACACCGTCTGGGGCGATTGGGGCGAGGGTGTCACGGAACGGATCCGGGCCGACGCCCCGGGCTATGCCGCCGAATACCAGGCGGGCGCGATCGACCTGAACAACGCCGGTTACGAGGCGTGCCGCGCATTGACCGGTGTGCCGTACATGAAGTATTTCCAGAAGAACAATCTGGTGCAGAGCGGATCGACGCTGCTCAGTTACTACATGGGCTTCGGCGGCACCAACTGGGGCTGGCTCGGGCAGCCCAACGACGTCTACACCAGCTACGACTACGGCGCCGCGATCACCGAGTCGCGCCAGCTCACCACGAAGTACGACGAGTTCAAGCGGCAGAACTACTTCCAGCGCGCGGTGACGCCGCTGGTCAAGACCGACGCGGTCGCGGGACCGGTATCGAGTGATCCCGCGCTCACCACGGTCACCCGGGCCAACCCCGACGACGGCACGCAGGTCGTGCTGCTGCGCCACACCGACCGCGCGGCGACGACGGACGACCGGGCCACGCTCGACTGGTCCACGCCGGACGGCCGCTACGCGGTGCCGGTGCGGCTGATCGGGCGCGACGCCAAGCTGCTGCTGGCCGGCTGCGACCTCGGCGGGCAGCGCCTGGTCTACTCCACGTCGGAGCTGCTGACCCACGAGCGGATCGGCGGGCGCGACGTCGCCGTGCTCTACGGCACGTCCGGGACCGCGGGCGAGACGGTGTTGCGTTACACCTCGCGCCCGAAGATGACGGTGCTCGACGGCCGGGCCACCTCGTCCTGGTCAGGCAACGACCTCAAGCTGAGCTACAGCCATGAGGGCCTGACCCGGGTGCTGATCACCGGGGGCGGACGGCAGCCGCTGCTGCTCCTGCTCGGCACCGACGACACGGCCGCGGACTTCTGGCGCGCCGACACGGCGGCCGGTCCCGTGCTCGTGCGCGGCACCGACCTGCTGCGGTCCGCGACGTCTACCCGGGGCGGGCTCGCGCTGCGGGCCGACACGGAGTCCCGTACGGGTATCGAGGTCTGGGGTTCTGCCAAGGCTCTCACCGTCAACGGCAAGCGGGTCGCCACCCGGCCCACCGCGAGCGGCTCGGTCAGCGGCGTCCTGCCGGGCCCGGCCCGGGTCACGCTGCCGAAGCTGACCGGCTGGCGCGGCCAGGCGGAGGCGCCGGAGGCCCGGCCCGGCTTTGACGACTCGCGGTGGCGGGTCGCTGACGCGGGGCTGCCGTCGGACGACTACGGGTTCCACAGCGGCGCCGTCTGGTACCGGGGCCGGTTCACGGCCGCCGGCGCGGAGACCTCGATCGACCTCAACGCGATCACCGGCCGCCGCGGCAACTACCTGGTCTGGCTGAACGGGCGCTTCCTGGGCTCGGCGGCGGGCGGCACCCAGGCCGACTCCGACGCGCCGATGAACCCCGACCCCGGTCCCGGGCACTTCGCGGTCCCGGCCGGTGCGCTGAAGAAGGGGGAGCGGGCCGTCGTCTCGGTGCTCGTGCAGAACATGGGCAACAACGACGACTGGACCGCCGACGACAACCGGTTCCGGCAGCCCCGCGGCCTCGTGCGCGCGAGCATCGCCGGCGGCGGCCCGGTCACCTGGCGGATCCAGGGCGCGCGCGGCGGCGAGGACCTCCCCGACCCGGTGCGCGGCCCCCTCAACACCGGCGGCCTGTACGGCGAACGCGCCGGCTGGACCCTGCCGGAGTTCCGGGACACGTCGTGGCCGGCGGCGGACTGGTCCGTGCGGGCGGGCACCGCGAAGTGGTTCCGGACGTCGTTCCGGCTCGGCCTGCCCCGCGGCCAGGACACCTCCGTCGCCCTGCGCTTCCCGGGGGAGATCCCGGCCGGGCACCGCGTGGCGCTGTTCCTCAACGGGTGGAACCTGGGCCTGTACGGCGGTCAGATCGGGCCGCAGACCGACTTCGTGCTCCCCGCGGGGCTGCTGCGCGAGCACGGGAGCAACACGCTCGCGCTGAGCGTCGTCGCCCACGAGCCCGGGACGGTCTCACCGCCCGTGCTGGTGACCGCGGGCACGCAGCGTGGTGGAGTGCCCGTCGCCGCCGTACCCGGTCGTTAGGATCCGTCGTGACCGGGTCAGGATCCGTCCCGGCCGGGGCACGTGACGGCGGGGGAGGCGCGATGGCGACGATCAGCGATGTCGCTCGGGCGGCCGGCGTGTCGATGAGCACGGTGTCGTACGTGCTCAGCGGCCGCCGGCCCATCTCCGCCGAGACGAGCGCGCGGGTCCGCGCCGCGATCGCCGACCTGGGCTATCACCCGCACGCGGGAGCCCGGGCCCTGGCGAGCAGCCGGACCAGCGTGATCGCGCTCGTGGTGCCGCTGCGCGCCGACGTCAACGTACCCGTGATCATGCAGTTCGTGACCGCGGTCGTGACGGCGGCGCGCGCGGTCAACCACGACGTGCTGCTGCTGACCAAGGACGAGGGCACCTCCGGCCTCGAGCGCGTCGCCGGGGCCACCATGGTCGACGCGCTCATCGTCATGGACGTGGAGGGCGACGACGTGCGCCTGCCCGCCCTGGGCCGCCTCAAGCAGCCGTCGGTGCTGATCGGCCTCCCCGACGACCCGGCCGGCATCGCGTGTGTCGACCTCGACTTCGCGGCCACCGCCCGCGAGTGCCTGGCCCACCTCGCCGGCCACGGCCACCGGCGCATCGCCCTGGTCGGCCCGTCCCCGTCGGTCTACGAGCGCGGCACCACCTATGCGGGCCGGTTCCTGGCCGGCTTCACGAAGGGCGCGGCCGAGCTGGGCCTCGAAACGGTCGCGCACTCGTGCGAACCGGGCACGGCGGGCGTACGGGACTGCCTGGCCTGGATCGACACCGAGCAGCCCGGCACGACAGCCCTCGTCGTGCACAACGAGGACGCCCTGGTGCCCCTGCTCGAGGAGCTCAGGGCGCGTGGCCGGCGCATCCCGGAGGACCTGTCCGTCGTCGCGGTCTGCCCCCGCGACGTCGCCACCGGCCTGCCCGTCCACCTGACCTCGGCGGACATCCCCGCCCACGAAGTGGGCACCCTGGCCGTGCAGACGGCCATGAACCTGCTCGAGGGCAGGCCCGCCCCGGGTGCCCGCCTCCTCCCGCCCACCATCGTCGAACGCGCCAGCTGCGCCCCGCCCGCCTGAAGCCCGGAGGCGCCGGCTGCGCCCCGCGACCCGGGCTTCGCTGAGGTGGCCGGCGGGCGCGCCGCGGTGCGCCCGTCCGGCCGTACGAGCGGAAATGGGTTCGACACACTGTTGACATCGGCGGGACTCGAAACCTAGCGTCTGCTCCAGCCCCACTGTCGAAGCGCTTCGATCACCGCATCGTCGAAGCGCTTCGACGGACCCGGAAGCCACCCCCACGGGAGACACGGCATGGCCAGACATCGATTGACATCAGCCGCAGGCGCGCTCCTCCTCGCCGCCTCGCTCGGCCTTGGCGCATGTGGCAGCAACGGCGAGGGCGAGGACGGCGCCGATGCCAAGACCCTCACCCTCTGGCACTACGAGGGCCCGAACAGCGCCATGGGTGTCGCCTGGAACAAGGCGATCGAGCTGTTCAAGAGCAGCCACCCCGGCGTCGAGGTGAAGTTCGAGGAGAAGTCCTTCGAGCAGATCCAGCAGAACGCCGGCATGATCCTCAACTCCGACAGCGCGCCCGACATCATGGAGTACAACAAGGGCAACGCGACCGCCGGCCTGCTCTCCAAGCAGGGCCTGCTCGAGGACCTGAGCGGCGAGGTCACCGCCCGCGGCTGGGACAAGAAGCTGTCGCCGAGCCTGCAGACCACCGCGCGCTACGACGGCGACGGCATCATGGGCAGCGGCAACTTCTACGGCGTCCCGAACTACGGCGAGTTCGTGAT
Organism: uncultured Actinoplanes sp.; assembly: GCA_934667465.1. Lineage (GTDB taxonomy): Bacteria > Actinomycetota > Actinomycetes > Mycobacteriales > Micromonosporaceae > Actinoplanes. The sequence continues at coordinate 4,854 of CAKUMG010000111.1, forward strand.
GGTCTACTACAACAAGGCCCAGTTCGAGAAGTACAAGATCCCGGTGCCGACCACGTTCGACGAGTTCACCAAGGCGATGGACACGTTCGTCCAGAACAAGGTGACCCCGCTGTCGGTCGGCGGCGCCGAGTACCCCGCCCAGCAGGTCTTCTACGAGCTCGCGCTGAGCAAGGCCGACCGTGCGTTCGTCGACGACTACCAGCTCTACAAGAACAAGGTCGACTTCAAGGGCCCGCAGTTCACCTATGGCGCGCAGACGTTCGCGGAGTGGGTCGGCAAGGGCTACATCGCGGGCAACTCGGCAGGCGTCAAGGCCGAGGACATGGGCGTCGCGTTCACCCAGGGCAAGTTCCCGATCCTGATCTCGGGCAGCTGGTGGTACGGCCGCTTCGCCGACGAGATCAAGGACTTCGAGTGGGGCACGTTCCTGTTCCCGGGTAACACCCTGCACCCCGGATCGAGCGGCAACCTCTGGGTCGTGCCGGCCAAGAGCAAGGCCAAGAAGCTCGCGTACGACTTCATCGACATCACGATGCAGCCGGAGGTCCAGAACCTGCTGGGCAACAACGGCGGCGTGCCCGTGGCGGCCGACCCCGCGGCGATCACCGACCCGAAGAACAAGGAGCTCAACGACCTGTTCCAGAAGGTCTCGAGCGCGGACGGGCTGGCGTTCTACCCCGACTGGCCGGCGCCCGGCTACTACGACGTGCTCGTCGGCGGCTTCCAGGGCCTGATCAACAAGTCGAAGACGCCGGAGCAGGTGCTCGACGAGATCGCCAAGCCGTACAACGACAACCTCGCGGACCTCGGCAAGTGAGGTCTCGCCAGGGAGGCTATGCGCCTTATCTGATCCCCGGGGTGCTGGCCTCCCTGGCGGTGATCGTGGTGCCGCTGGTGATGACCGTCGGCGCCAGCTTCACCAAGTGGAACGGCATCGGCGACCCCGAGTTCATCGGGATCGACAACTACACGCGGCTGTTCGCGGACGCGAACTTCTGGAAGTCGTTCGGCAACATCCTGCTGCTGATCCTGGCGATGGCGGTCATCCCGACGCTGCTCGGCCTGGTCCTGGCGGCGGTGCTGTTCGACTACGTGGCCAAGGTGGCCGGTGACCGCTGGGCGCGGATGCTGCGCTCCGGGTTCTACCTGCCGCAGGTGCTGCCGGTCGCGGTCACCGGCATCGTCTGGGTCTGGATCCTGCATCCGAGCTACGGCGCGCTCAACCAGATACTCGAGCGGATCGGGCTCGGCTCGCTGACCCAGGACTGGCTGGGCGACCCGGACTGGGCGCTGCTCAGCGTCATGTTCGTGATGATCTGGTTCCAGCTCGGCTACCCCGTCGTCATGTTCATGTCCGGGCTGCAGCGCATCGACCCCGAGCTGTACGAGGCGGCGGACCTCGACGGCGCGAGCTGGTGGGCCCGCTTCCGGCACATCACGGTCAAGCTCATCCGGCCCGAGTTCTACGTGGTGCTGGTGACCACGACGATCGCGGCCCTCAAGATCTTCGGTCAGGTGTACGTGCTGACCCGGGGCGGGCCCAGCAACGCGACGCTCGTCCCGTCGTACTTCGCCTGGCAGAACTTCTTCCAGAAGGCGCAGGTCGGCTACGGCTCGGCGATCTCCACGGTGCTGACCGTCATCATCGTCATCCTCGCCATCGTCTTCCTGCGCTTGCAGAACCGGGAGAGCGCACGATGACAACGTTGCTGGACAAGACTCCCGGCACCACCACCTACAAGCCCGCGCCGCGGCGGCGCCCGGCCCGCTGGTTCATCCTCGGCGGACTGCTCGTGTTCGCGCTGCTGGTGATCGCGCCGATCCTGGTCGTGATGCTCAACGCGTTCAAGACGCCCGCCGACTACGCGAGCAACGGCCCGCTGTCGATCCCCGAGCGGATCAGCTTCCAGGGGATCCTCGACTTCTGGGAGCGCGTCGACTTCACCCGCAAGCTGCTCAACAGCCTGGTCACGAGCCTCTCCGTCGCGGTGCTCGGCGTGCTGCTGTCGCTGCTCAATGCGTACGCGCTCGGCATCGGCCGGGTCCGCGGCCGGCTCTTCTTCCTGGTCTTCTTCCTGGTGGCGAACCTGTTGCCGCAGGAGGTGCTGGTCTACCCGCTCTACTACCTGTCCAAGGAGCTCTACCTCTACGACAGCCCGCTCGCGATCATCATCATCTTCTCGGTGATCCAGAGCGCGTTCGGCACCTACCTGCTCTCCTCGGTCTACGACGAGTTCCCCCGGGAACTGCTCGACGCGGCCGAGGTCGACGGCGCCGGCCGCTGGCGCACGCTGTGGAGCGTGGTCTTCCCGGTCAGCCGCAACACCCTGGCCGTGCTGTTCACGTTCTTCTTCATCTGGACCTGGAACGAGTTCTTCCTGCCCCTGATCTTCCTGGTCAGCGCGGACAACCAGACCGTGCCGGTGGCACTCGCCGTGCTCCAGGGCGACCGGCTCATGGACGCCACCACGACCAGCGCGTCGGCACTCGTCGGCATCCTGCCCGCCCTGCTCTTCTTCTTGATCTTCCAGCGCACCCTCACCCGCGGCATCGCCGCCGGCGCTATCAAGTAAGGACCCCTATGAAATTCACCGACGGCTATTGGCGCAAGCGTGACGGGCTCACTGTCCTGCACCCCGCCCAGCTGCAGGACAGCCGGCACGACGACCGGTCGCTGACCGTCTTCGCCACCGCGAAGAAGGTGCGGGGGCGCGGCGACACCCTCGACGCGCCGGTCATCACCGTCCACTGCACCGCGCCGATGCCCGGCGTCATCCGGGTCACCGTCAGCCACCACCTGGGCGCCCGCGAACGGGGCCCGCACTTCGAACTCGCCTCCTCGGACGAACTCCCGGCGGTCGACGGCACGTCGCTGACCTCGGGGGAGCTGACCGCCCGCTTCCGCGACGGCGACGAGTGGGGGCTCGACTTCTTCGACGCGCAGGGGACCCGGCTGACCGGCTCCGGCTGGAAGGGCATGGGCGTCGTCGACACGGCCGGCGGCGAGCACTACGTGCACGAGCAGCTCGACCTCGGCGTGGGCGAGGCGGTCTACGGGCTCGGCGAGCGGTTCGGCCCGCTGGTCAAGAACGGCCAGACCGTCGACATCTGGAACGAGGACGGCGGCACCAGCAGTGAGCAGGCGTACAAGAACGTGCCGTTCTACCTGACCAACCGCGGGTACGGCGTGCTCGTCGACCACCCCGGCAAGGTGTCCTTCGAGGTCGCCTCCGAGGTGGTGTCGCGCACCCAGTTCAGCGTCGCGGGCCAGACGTTGTCCTACCTGGTCATCCACGGTCCGACTCCGGCCGAGGTGCTCAGGAAGTACACCGCGCTGACCGGGCGGCCGGCCCTGCCGCCGGCGTGGTCGTTCGGGCTGTGGCTGACCACGTCGTTCACCACCTCCTACGACGAGGAGACGGTCACCTCGTTCGTCGACGGGATGGCCGACCGCGGACTGCCGCTGAGCGTGTTCCACTTCGACACGTTCTGGATGCGCGAGTTCAGCTGGTGCGACTTCGAGTGGGACCCGCGCGTGTTCCCCGACCCGCCGGGCATGCTCAAACGGCTCAAGGAGCGCGGGCTGCGTACGTGCGTCTGGATCAACCCGTACATCGCCCAGCGCTCGGCGATGTTCACCGAGGGCCTCGCCCGCGGCTATCTCGTCACGCGCGCGAACGGCGACGTCTGGCAGTGGGACCGCTGGCAGGCCGGCATGGCCCTGGTCGACTTCACCAACCCCGACGCGGCGGCCTGGTACGCGGGCAAGCTCAAGGCGCTCCTCGAGATGGGCGTCGACGCGTTCAAGTCCGACTTCGGCGAGCGCATCCCCACCGACGTGGTCTGGCACGACGGCTCCGACCCCGAGCGGATGCACAACTACTACACGCACCTCTACAACAAGGTCGTGTTCGACGTCGTCCGCGAACACCGCGGCGAGGGCGAAGCCGTCCTGTACGCGCGCAGCGCCACGGTCGGCGGCCAGCAGTTCCCGGTCCACTGGGGCGGCGACAACTCGGCGACGTTCGTGTCCATGGCCGAGACCCTGCGCGGCGGCCTGTCCCTGGCGGCCTCCGGCTTCGGCTTCTGGAGCCACGACATCGGCGGCTTCGAAGGGCTGCCCGACCCGGCCGTCTTCAAGCGCTGGATCGCGTTCGGCCTGCTGTCGTCGCACTCCCGGCTGCACGGCAACCAGACCTACCGGGTGCCGTGGCAGTTCGACGAGGAGTCGGTCGACGTCCTGCGCGACTTCACCCACCTCAAGCACACCCTGATGCCGTACATCTACGACGCGGCCCGGGTCGCCCGCGACGAGGGCCTGCCGGTGCTGCGCCCGATGGTCCTCGCCTTCCCCGACGACCCGTCGGCCACCTACCTCGACCGCCAGTACCTGCTCGGCGGCGACCTGCTGGTGGCGCCGGTCTTCAGCGCCTCCGGAGATGTCGAGTACTACGTCCCGGCGGGCCGCTGGACGAAGTACCTGACCGGCGAGGTGATCGAGGGGCCGCGCTGGGTCCGCGAGACGCACGACTTCCGCAGCGTGCCGCTGCTGGTGCGCCCGGGGGCGGTGCTGGCGGTCGGCGCGCAGACCGAACGCCCGGACTACGACTACCGCGACGGCGTCACCCTGCGCCTCTTCGAGCCGGCAGAGGGCACTTCGACCGTACGCGTCCCCGGCGGCTCGGTCTTCACCGTGACCGTCACCGATGGCGCGATCCAGGTGGACCGTGACGGCGACGCGCTGCCCTGGCGGGTGGCGCTCGGCACCGCGGACCCGGTCGACGTGCCGGCCGGGGAGGCGCGCTTTACTGTGGCGTGACCTTCGTGCGGCAGTTCCGGGAGGACGACTACGCGGCCGCCGTCGCGGTGTGGACGGCGGCGGGGCGCGATGTCGTCCCCCGGTTCGTCGCGGAGGCCGGGTCATGACGCGGGTGGCGATCGTGACCGGGGCTGCCGCGGGGCTCGGGCGCCTGCTCACTGAGGGGCTGGCGGCGGCGGGCTACACGGTCGTCGGCGCGGATGTGGCGCCGCCGGGCGACCCGGCGGGAGCGGCGGCCGGCTCGATCGTGCGGGCCGATGTGCGGGAGCCGGGGGATGCGGCGCGGATCGTGGCGGCGGCTCGGGCGGTGGGTGGGCCGCATGTGCTGGTCAACAATGCGGGCGGGTGGACGCCGGGGGCCCAGTTCCCGGAGGCCGGGGCCGCCGAGTGGGCGGCGACGATCGAGCTGAACCTGGTTGCTCCGATGCGGCTCACGCAGCTGGTGCTCGAGCCGATGCGCGCGCTCGGTGGCGGCGCGGTCGTGAACATCTCGTCCAGTGGCGGGGTCGGAGCGGAGGCGTACGGGTCCCCGGAGTACGGCGCGGCCAAGGCGGGGCTGATCCGCTTCACCACGGCGGCGGCCGGGCTGGGCGGGAGCCACGGCGTGCGGGTCATGGGCGTCGTCCCGGGCTGGATCGGGCTGCCCCGCGCCCATGAGCAGCGGGCGCGGATGAGCGCCGCGGAGCGTACGGCTGCGGGGCCTTTGATCCCGCCTTCCGATGTCGTCGCCACGGTCCTCGACCTGATCGCCTCCGGAACCGCCGGCGAGGTCCGCGAGATGCTCTGAGCGGCGGGCAGGTGCGGTTTCCGGCGGCGGGATCGAGCTGGTCGTCAGGCCGGGAGGGGTCGGTTGCGCAGGGAGGCGTCCAGGACGGTGGCGGTGTGGGCGACCGGGAGCGGGCTGCCGAGGCGGCGGGCGGCGGCGGAGATCTGCATGAGGCAGCCCGGGTTCGCGGTGACGAGCAGGTCGGCGCCGGTGGCGAGGGCCGCGCGGGCCTTGCGGTCGCCGAGGTCGGCGGCGGGCCCGGGCTGGAGGATGTTCCAGATGCCGGCCGAGCCGCAGCAGATGTCCGGGTCGGTGAGTTCGCGGACGGTCAGGGCGGGGATCGCGGCGAGCAGCTCGCGGGGCTGACTGCGGAGGCCCTGCGCGTGGGCGAGATGACAGGCGTCGTGGTACGCGATCGTGCGCGGCACCGGGTGCCGCCGGG
>CAKUMG010000112.1 GCA_934667465.1 uncultured Actinoplanes sp.
GCCGTACGGCACCCGATCGGCCCCGGCCGCACACCCGGCCCGTCGCCGCTGCACTCGTTCCTGCTCTCCTCCCCCGCGTTCGACGAGACCGTGCGCCGCCTGGCCACCACCGCCGACGGCGGCCCGCCCGTCGTGGTGCACGTCAGTCAGGAGATCGTCGTGCACCGCCCGCTCCTCGCGGACGAGGCGGTCACCGTCGGGCTCGAGGTGACCGGCGCCCGGCGCGAGGGCGGCGGCGTGCGGATGGCCCTGCGCGGCACCGTCGCCGGGGCCACGCCGATCGCGGACCTCGTCACCACCGTGCGGCTGGGCGGCGCGACCGGGCCGGAGCCGTTCGGTGCGATGCCGCCGCTGACCGCGCCCGCCGCCGGGGAACCGGGCGAGCCGCAGACCGTCACCACCGGGCTCAGCGTCGCCACGATCCGCCGGTACGCCGAGGTGTCGGGCGACCACAACCCGATCCACCTCGACGACGCCGCGGCGCGCGCGGCCGGTTTCGACGGCGTCATCGCGCACGGCATGAGCGTGCTGGCCCTGGTCACCGAGGCCGCCGCGGACCGCTTCGCCGGCGGCGACCCGGCCCGGGTACGCAGCGTCGGGTGCCGCTTCTCCGCGCCCGTCCTGCCCGGCGAGCCCCTGGAGATCACGTTCCGCCCCGACGCGGAGGGTGCCGTCGTCGGCTTCGCCTGCGCCACGCCGCGCGGCACGGCGCTCAAGGGCGGCTGGGTCGCGTTCCGGGCGGGCGGCGATGACTGAGCCCGCCCGTTTCGCCGCCGCGTTCGCCGCCCAGGTCCGCCGTGATCCCGCGGCGCCGGCCCTGCTGTGGCACGACCGCGAGGTCAGCTATGGCGAGCTCGCCGCGCTGGCGGCCGGGCAGCGCCGCCTGCTGGACCGGATCGGAGCCGTGCCGGACGAGCCCGTCGGCATCCTGGCGCCCAAGTCGCCGGAGTCCGTCGCGCTCGTGCTGGCCTGCCTGCTCTCCGGGCAGCGGTTCCTGCTGCCGTCGCCGTCGCTGGCCCCCGCCCTGCTCGCCGAGCTGTTCGACCAGGCGGGCTGCACGACGGTGCTGCGCGAGACCGACCTCGCCGTGGCCGGGACACCCCCGGAGGACACCGCCGAGGTGGCGCCGGAGTCGATCGCGTTGCTGCTCACCACGTCGGGGTCCACCGGCCTGCCCAAGATCGTGCCGCTGCCGCACCGGGCCCTGGACGCGTTCGCCGCGTGGGCCGGGCCGGCGTTCGGCATCGGGCCCGGACGCACGGTCCTCAACTACGCGCCGCTGAACTTCGACCTGTGCCTGCTGGACATCTGGACCACGCTCGCGCACGGCGGCACGGTGCTGCTGGTCGACACCGCGCTCGCCGTCCGGGGCCGCCATCTGGCGGAGCTGCTGCGCCGGCATCCCGTACACGTCGTCCAGGCAGTGCCCATGCTCTTCGGCCTGCTGCTCGAGGCGGGCGCCGAGCCGATCGCCGGCGTGGAGCACGTCATGATCACCGCCGACACCGCCGGCGAGCGGGTCCTCGCCGGACTGCCGGCGCTGTTCCCCGGCGCGCAATTGACCAACATCTACGGCTGCACCGAGACCAACGACAGCTTCGCGTACGCGCTCCCGCCCGGCCCGCCGCCGCACCCGCTCCCGATCGGCAGCCCGCTGCCCGGCGTGCACGTCCTGCTCATCGGCGACGACGGCACCGTGGTCGACGGCCCGGGCAGCGGCGAGCTGTACGTGTCCACGCCGTTCCAGACCCCCGGCTACCTCGACGCCGCCCGCAACGCGGGCCGCTTCGTCGCGCACCCGGCCGGCGCCGGCGACCGGGTCTGGTTCCGCACCGGCGACCTGGTCCGCCGCGCCCCGGACGGCGTATACACGCTCGCCGGGCGCACCGACTTCCAGGTCAAGGTCCGCGGCGTCGCCGTCAACACCGCCGAGGTGGAGGCCGTGCTCGCGGCGCACCCGGACGTCCTGGAGGCGGCGGTGAGCGCCGAGCCGGACCCGGTGCTGGGCCGCCGGCTCGTGGCCGCGGTCCGCCGCGCGCCCGGCAGCGCCCTGAGCTCGCTCGTCCTGCGCAAGCACTGTGCCCGGGGGCTGCCGCAGGCGGCGGTCCCCGCGGAGCTGCGGATCGCCGAGGCGCCCCTGCCCCGCACCTCCACCGGCAAGCTCGACCGCACCGCCGCCACGTCCACCACTTCGTGAAGGGTCTGCCATGAGCCACATCGAGAAGATCAAGCGGTTCGTCCTCGAGGAGTTCCTGCCCGACGTCGCGCCCGAGGAGCTGGCGCCCGACCACGACCTGCTGGCCGACGGCGTGATCGACAGCCTGGGACTGCTCAAGCTGATCGCCTGGGTCGAGGACGAGTTCGCGCTGGCCGTCGACGACACGGCGCTGGACCCGGACAACTTCCGCAGCGTCGCCGCGATCGACGCGTTCGTCGCCCGGGCGAACGCCTCCGCGGTCGGGGGTCGTTGACGCCGTGCACCCCGCCGTCACCGTCCTGCTGCACCGGCGCACGGACCTGGACGTCCAGGACTGGCACGCGGTGTGGGACGACCTCGCCGCGAACCGGCTGGGCCGCGACGACGCGCTGATCCTGCTCGCGTCGGTGAGCGCCGCGCTGCCCGGCACCGCCACGCTGCGGGCGCTGCTGGCGTCGTTCGCCGCGCGCCGGGCCGCGCCGCCGCCGGTGTGGCCCGGCTCGGTCAACATCGTGGGGACCGGGGGCGGCCCGGCCACGTTCAACATCTCGACGGCCGCCGCCTGCACCGCCGCGGCGATGGGCGTCCCCGTCGTCAAGTCGGGCTCCCGGGCGTACACCAGCCGGCTCGGCTCGGTCGATCTGCTGGAACGCCTCGGGATCCGGCAGACCCCGTCCTACGAGGAGACCGGGGACGCGCTCGGCACGCACGGCATCGCGTTCGCGGGCGGTTTCGTCTATCCCGCCGAGCTGGGCCGGCTGGCCCGGCTGGTGCTGCCGCTGGGGCTCAAGCCGTTCGGGCGGTTCCTCAACACGCTCGGGCCGCTGCTCGCCGCGCTGCCGGTCACCGCGCAGGTCAGCGGGGTGTCCGACCACGCGGTGCTGCCGGTGCTGCGCGAACTGGGCGGCGACGTGCCGCGCCGGATCCTGTGGTGCGTCAACGATGCGGGGGCCGACGAGCTGCTGCCGTTCGCCGCGAACACCGTGCACGACGGGGAGCGGGTCACCGCGCTGGGGCCCGGGGCGGGCGGGTCGCTGGAGGAGTTGCGGCCGGACGGGGATCCCGTACGGCAATTCTTGGAAGTCGTCTCCGGCGAGGGCACCGCGACCGCCACCACGACGGTCGCCTGGAACGCCGCCGCCCTGGCGACGGCGGCCGATCCGGAGGCGGGCTGGGACGACAGCGTGGGCCGGGCGGTCGACGCGTTGAAGAGCGGCGCCGTACGGGACCTGGTCGCCCGGATCGGGCGGAGGGCCGGCCGTGGCTGAGTTCTTCGCGGGTTCCGGGCTGGCGCTGTTCCTCAACGCCGGGGACCCACCGCTCGACGTGCTCGCCGACGCGCTGCCGGCCCTCGACGAGGCCGGCCTGGACTGCCTGGAGCTCGCGGTGCCGTTCCCGGACTCGGTGACCGACGGGCCGGTGATCCGGCGCTCGGCGCGGCGGGCGCTGGACCGCGGCACCGACCTGGACACCGTGCTGGCGTTCGTCGCGGAGCACCGGCCCCGGCTGCGGCGGCTGCGGATCGCGCTGCTCGCCGACTGGAGCCACAGCCTCAAGCGCCGCCCGCTGCCCGGCTGGCTCGCCGACATCGCCGCGTCCGGCGCGGACGGTGTGCTGGTGCACGCGCTGCCGCCGCGGCTGCGGCACGACTACCACGGGCAGGCGCGCGCGGCCGGGCTGCCGGTCGTGACGACGTGCTACCACGGCACCTCCCGGCCCGAGGTGCTGGCCGAGGCGGCGGCGCAGGCCACCGCGTACGTGTATCTGGTCGCCCGGTACGGCCGCAGCGGCACGACGCCCGCGGCCGGCTACGGCGGCCTCTCCGATTCCGTCGCAGCGTTGCGCACGGGTACGACCGCACCGATCGCCGTCGGTTTCGGCGTACGCACCCCGCAGAACGTGGCGGACGTCCGGGCCACCGGCGCCGACGGCGTGATCGTCGGCAGCGCGGCGGTGGCCCGGGTGGCGGACGCCACGGACTCCGGACAGGACGTGGTCACCGGGCTGCGGGACCTCGTCCGGGAGCTGCTCACCGCTCCCGTCACCACCGCACCGAGAAGGAGCCTCCAATGATCATCCGCAATCTCGCCGAGGTGAAGACCGTGGACTGGGGCAACGGCCTGAGCCGGCGCTTCCTGCTCGCCGGCGACCGGATGGGTTACAGCATCACGGACACGACGGTCCGGGCCGGCACCAAGTCGCTGCTGGAGTACCGCAACCACCTCGAGGCGTGCTACTGCATCGAGGGCTCCGGCGAGGTCGTCGACATGGACGGCACGTCCCACCCGATCACCCCGGGCACGATGTACGCCCTCGACGAGCACGACGCGCACTGGCTGGTCGCCTCCCCGCACGAGGACCTGCGGCTGGTCTGCGTCTTCACCCCGGCCCTCAACGGCGACGAGGTGCACAGCCTCGACGGCGCGGGCTCGTCCAACTACTGATCCGAGGAGCGGGGACGTCATGATCGACTGGAACGCCGACCAGGTCGCGCTGCGCGACGGCCTGAGCCGCTGGTCCGGCGCGCTGAGCGCCGGCCACGTCGAACGGGATGCGGACGGCTCGTTCGACGAGGACAAGTGGAAGCTGATCCGGCAGACCGGCATCCTCGGCCTGCCGTTCGCCGAGGAGCACGGCGGTCTCGGCCAGGACCTGCTGACCACGATGTACGTGCTGGAGGGGCTCGGGGAGCACTGCCGCGACGGCGGCCTGTCGTTCTCCGTGACCACCAGCATGGCCAGCACCGGCGTTCCCCTGCAGGACTTCGGCCGGGCCGAGCTCAAGCAGCGGTACCTGCCCCGGATCTGCTCCGGCGAGGCGATCGGCGCGCACGCCATCACCGAGGCGGACGGGGGCTCGGACGCCCTGCACATGCGGACCCGCGCCGAGCGTGACGGCGAGCACTTCGTCCTGCACGGCAGCAAGACGTTCGTGAGCAACGGACCCGTGGCCGACCTGATGATGATCTACGCGCGGACCCGGCCCGACGGCGGGGCGCTGGGGGTGACCGCGTTCCTCGTGGAGCGCGGCACGCCGGGCCTCACCGTCGGGCGGCCCGTCGCCAAGATGGGCCTGCGCACCTCGCCGCTGAGCGAGGTGTTCCTGGACGACTGCCGGGTACCGGCCGCCAACGTGGTCGGCCGGGTGGGCGGCGGCTTCCTGGTGCTGGACCACGTGATGAAGCGGGAGATCCTGTTCTCGTTCATCGTCAACGTGGGCGAGATGGAACACCGGCTGCGCCGCTGCATCGAGTACGCGCGCACGCGCACCCAGTTCGGCAAGCCCATCGGCTCGTACCAGGCGGTGGCGAACCGGATCGTGGACATGAAGATCCGGGTCGAGACCGCCCGCAAGTGGCTCTACGACACGGCGGTCAAGCTGGCCCGCGGCGAGAACGTGACGGTGGACATGGCCATCGCCAAGCTGCTGACCAGCGAGGGCAACCTGGCCTCGGGCACGGACGCGGTGCGCATCTTCGGCGGCAACGGCTACATGGCCGAGTACGGGCTGGAGAAGGACCTGCGCAACGCGGTCGCGGGCACGATCTACTCCGGCACCAACGAGATCCAGTACAACCGCATCGCCGCGATGCTGGGCCTGTGAACCCGCTGCTGAAGGTCTGCGGCGCCACGACCCTGGACGACGTGCGCCTGCTGACCGCGGCGGGCGCGGACTGGGTCGGGCTCTGGTACGGGATCCCCGGCGGCCCGGCCGATCTGCCCCTGGAGGCGGTGGCCGCGCTGGCCGCCGCCACCCGGGAGGCCGGGGCCGAGCCGGTCCTCGTCACGTTCCTCAGCGACGTCGACGCGCTGCGCGAGGTCCTGGCCCGTACCGGCGCCACCCACCTGCAACTGCACGCCTACCAGACGCCGGCCACGGTCCGGGCCCTGCGCGGCGCCGTGCCGGGCGGGCTGACCATCGTCAAGGTGCTGCACCTGCGCGACGGGACGTGCCTGGAGGAGCGGTTCATCTCTTCCTACGAGCGTGCGGGCACGGCCCTGTTCCTGCTCGACAAGGTCACCTCCGACGGCCGGGTCGGCAGCACCGGGCACCGGCTCTCCGCTGCCGAGGTCGGCGCGCTGCTGCCCCGGCTGAGCGTGTCGTTCCTGCTGGCCGGGGGCATCTCCGCGGACCGGGGCGAGCACGCCGTGCTGGCCGCCGACCCGCGCTTCGCCGGGGTGGACGTGGACACCGCCGCCCGCGACGCCACCGGCGCCTTCGATCCCGCCCGGGTCGCGGCGCTCGCCGCGGCCTGGCACACCGCGCTCATCGGACTGGAGTGACGCCCGTGCCGTCCTTTCTCGACGCCCTGCGCGCGGCCGGGCTGCCGCTGATCATGGAGGTCAAGACGCGCGACCCGCACGGCGGCGACCTCCTCGGCGGGCGCGGCGTGGCCGAGGTGGTGCGCGCCTACGAGGCGGCCGGCGCGCCGTGCGTCTCCGTGGTGACCGGCCGCTGGTTCGGGGGCACCACCGCCCTGCTGCGCGAGGTCGCGGGCCTGACCGGGCTGCCGCTGCTGCAGAAGGACTTCATCACCCGGCACGACCAGGTCACCGCCGCCCGCGACCTCGGCGCCTCGGCCGTGCTCCTCACCGCGGGCCTGCTGACCACGTCGGCGCTGGGCCGGCTGACCGGCGCCGCCCTCGACGCCGGACTGACCCCGTTCGTCGAGGTCACCACCGAGCAAGAGATCGAGAGCCTGCCGTACGCGGATCGGTGCGCGGTGGCGGTGAACAACAAGGACATCAAGCAGCGCGAGCGCGACGCGCCCCGGCTGGACCGCAGCCGCGCCCTGCTGCCGGCGCTGACAGCCGCCGGCGTGGGCTGCCCGGTCAGCGCCAGCGGCATCGAGGATCCCGCGGACGCGGCGGACCTGCTCGCCCGCGGCTACGGCGGGCTGTTGGTCGGCACGTCACTCCTGCGTCGCTCGGACCCGGTAGCGTGGGCCACCGAGGTTGCGCTCCATCGCTCTCGGTTGATGGCTGGCAACACAGAGCATCCATAATCGAGACGCTCACACATGCATTTGAGTTTCGCAGCTATGGTCCGTCTCGCGATTGCTCGGTGTACTTGATGCATGACAGCTAGCACTGGATCCCCCCGCACCACCCTCGTCATCGGCGGCACCGGCAAGACCGGCCGCCGCGTCGCCGAGCGCCTCACCGCGCAGGGCGCGCCGGTCCGGATCGGCTCGCGCTCCGGTCAGCCGCCGTTCGACTGGAACGACGAGTCGACCTGGGCGCCCGCCCTGGAGGGCGTCAAGGCCGTCTACATCTCCTACTACCCCGACCTCGCGTTCCCGGGCGCGACCGAGACGGTCGGCAGCCTCGCCAAGCTCGCCGCCAGCAGCGGCGCCGAGCAGCTCGTGCTCCTGTCGGGCCGCGGCGAGGAGGCCGCGGAGGCCGGCGAGCAGGCCGTCCAGGCCGCCGGCACCGGCTGGACCATCGTGCGCTGCAGCTGGTTCAACCAGAACTTCAGCGAGAGCTTCCTGCTGGACCCGGTGCTGGCGGGCGACATCGCCATCCCGGCCGGCGACGCGGTCGAGCCGTTCACCGACGCCGACGACATCGCCGACGTGGCGGCCGCCGCCCTGCTCGACCCGAAGCACCAGGGCAAGCTGTACGAGCTGACCGGCCCGCGCCTGCTCAGCTTCGCCGACGTGGCCGCCGAGCTCTCCACGGTCACCGGCCGCCCGATCAAGTACACCCCGCTCAGCGCCGACGAGTACCGCGCGATCCTGGCCCAGCACGACCTGCCGCCGGACTTCGCCGACCTGTTCCTCGGCATCCTGGACGGCCGCAACGCGCACCTCACCGACGGGGTGCAGCAGGCCCTGGGCCGCGCGCCCAAGGACTTCTCGGTGTACGCCCGCGAGGCGGCCGCCACGGGTGTGTGGAACGTCTGACGACCGTGCCGACGACGACGCCCGGGCGCTTCCCCGCGCCCGGGCATCCCCCACCGTCCACCAGCACCACGCCAGGGAGCGGCCGATGAGCGAGATCATGTCGAGCGAGCGGGGCGTGCGCGACCTGCCCGCGCAGATCCACGGGTTCGCGCTCATGCACGTGGCCATGCGCCGGGACACCAAGCGGCTGGCCGACGCGGCACCGCGGGTCACCCCGGCGAACGTCCGCGCGGTCACCTCGTGGTGGAAACTGCTGCACGACGTCATCGACTGGCACCACCGTAGCGAGGACGACGTGCTGTGGCCCGCCGTGCGCGCCCTCGTCCCCGGGTTCGCCACGGTCGAGCGCGAGATGCTGCACGACCACACCGCGCTCGAGGAGGCGATGGCCCAGGTCACCGCGGCGCTGCGGCGCAGCACCGGGCTGTCGGCGCTGGCACCGGCGGCGCACCGGCTGCACCAGGTGCTCGTGGACCACCTGCGGCACGAGGAGGCGGCCGTCTTCCCCGTCCTGACCCGGGACCTCCAGACCCGCCAGTACCTCGGCATCGAGCAGCGGGTCGTCGGCAGCGCCCCGCCGCGCGTCCTGTCCTACCTGCAGCCGTGGATGTTCGACGGCGCCGACCCGGCCGTGATCCCGGGCGTCGCGGCGACCATCCCCCCGCCCGTGCGCTTGCTCGGCAACACCCTGCTGCGGCGCCGCTACGAGCGGACCGTGGCGCCCGTGCTCGCCCTCACCTGACCGCCCGCCGGCGCCGCCCGGCTCTCGTCGCGATCCCGCCGCCGCGGCCCGGTCCGGGCCGGTGCCGCGGCGGTCGCCGGCGGGCCCCGATCCGAAAGGCTCCGATGTCCCACCAGAGCACCATGGACATCCGTACGGGCTCCGCGCGCCCGCGGCAGCTCGGCCCGGGCGCCGGGCGCGCGGGCGACCGGTTCCGCCCGACCCCCGCGGCGTCATCCCCCGCCGCCCCGGCCTCGCTCGCTACCCCCGCCTCGCTCGCCGCCCCGGCTTCGGTCGCCGCCCGGGAGGAAGTGTTGCGCTGCCGGCGGCTGAGTCATCGCACGCTCGTCGAGGACGTGTCGTTCAGCGTGCACGCCGGTCAGGCGTACGGGCTGTTCGGCCCCGACGCCGAGGCCCGGTCGGCGGTCATCGGCATGGTGTGCGGGCTGCTCGACGCCGGGCGCGGAGCGGTCCACCTGCACGGCCTGCCGGTCCGGGACCTGGACCCGGCGAGCCTGCACGCCGGGGTCGGCTACGTGGCGCGCAACGCCGTCGTGCTGCCCGCCGGCACGATCGGCGACAACCTGCTGATCTGGGCGCGGCTGGGCGGCGTACCCGAGGCGGAGCTGCAGATCCGGGCCGCCGAGGCGCTGGAGCAGGTGGGCCTCGCCACCCGGCGCGGCGATCCCGTCGCCGGGTGCTCCGGGGGAACCGTACGGGAGATGGGTCTCGCCGTCGCCCTGCTGCACCGCCCGCGGCTGCTCGTCCTGGACGACCCGGCCCGCGGCCTGACCCCGCGGCGGCGGGCCCGCCTGGTCGCCACCCTCTCCGGCCTGCGCGCGACCGGGACGGCGCTGCTCGTCTCCGGGCGCTCCGCGGCCGACGTGCCCGACCTGTGCGACGTGGCCGGGCACCTGATCGACGGCCGGCTCACCGCCGGCCCGGCCGACTCCCTTCCCGGAAAGCTGGCGTCATGACGTACCCGCCCTACCAGCACGCACCCGCACCCGCACCGGCCCCCGCGCGGCCCGCCCGCCGGGGTGGACCCACCACCTGGTTCCTCGGCTCCGCGATGGTCTGCGTGGGCCTGATGGCCGGCCTCTTCTTCGCGTTCACCGTCTCGGTCATGCCCGGGCTCGCCGCCGGCGACGACCGCACGTACGTGACCGCCATGCAGCACATCAACGACAAGATCGAGAACGGGCTCTTCGGCCTGGTCTTCACCGGCGCCCTGCTCTTCACCGCCGTCGCCGCCGTCCTGCTGCTGGTCCGCCGCCAGCGGGGCGCGGCGGTCTGGGCGGGGGCCGCGGTGCTGTGCTACCTGCTGGTGCTCGCGCTGACCATGGGCGTGGAGATCCCGCTGAACAACGAGCTCGCCGCCGCGGGGCCGGCCGACCGGATCCCGGACCTGGCGGGCGTGCGGCACGACTTCGAGTCGGTGTGGGTGCCGGTCAACGACGCGCGTACGGCGCTGTGCGTGCTCGCGCTGGTCTGCCTCGCGCCCGCCCTCCACCTGCACGGTCGCGGCACACCCCGGCCGTGACCCCCCGGCGGGCCCGGCGGTCGCCCCCGTGCGCCGGGCCCGCCGCCGGAGGGGGTGCGGCGCTTCCCGCCCGGAGCGCCGCACCTCCGGGGTTCCCGCTTTTTTCAGGGCTTTGGTTCAGGGCCTTTGCTCAGGGCAGTGTCGCCGCCGCCAGCAGCAGGCCCTCTCCGCGGCGCCAGCGGCCGGTGAACAGGGTGGGCTCGCCCGCCTCCGGCTCGTGCGGCGCCGCGGTGAACGTCCCGCCCGGATCGAGCCGCACGGTCGCCGCCCGGAAGTTCAGCCAGCGCCCGGTGAGGGGGTACCACGCCTTGTACGCCGCTTCCTTCGCGCAGAACAGCAGCCGGTCCCAGGGCACGTCCGGGC
>CAKUMG010000113.1 GCA_934667465.1 uncultured Actinoplanes sp.
GGACGGCAATGTCCTCCGGGTGTTTTCCAGGCTGTATAATGATCCCGGCGTGATTACAGATCCGGCGGTCAAAAAAGCCTTTACAGCCCGGGTGATGGAGCATCAGCCTCCCGCCGCCCCCGGGGACTACAATCAGGCCCTCATGGAGCTGGGGGCGCTGGTCTGTGTGCCCAACGGGGCTCCGCTGTGCGAGCAATGCCCGCTGGCCCGCCTGTGCCAGATGCCGGAACTGCGCCCGTACAGCCGGGTGCTCAACCTCACCGGCTCCGAGCAGGGCACCCTGGCGCCCTACTCCCTCATCCCGACACCTGTCCGTACGGAGTTCGCGGCCGGCCCCGGCGGCGACCGCGAATACGAGATCGCCGTCTCCAACGCGCGCGCCGAACGCCGCATGCTGGTCCAGGACATCTGCTCCATGCTGGTGCCGCCCCAGGTCGCCAAGGAAGCCTCCACGGCCACCCTGCTCCGGCACGCCGTCCGCCAGGTCCCGGCCGAGGAGACCTCCACCCTCGACGACGTCGTCGCCACCCTCCAGGGCCTGGACGACGACGAGGGCAAGGAACTGGCCAACCTCCTGCTCGACACGGCGGAGATGCCGCTCGCCCTGCTCTTCTTCGGCCGCCCGCCCCAGCACCTGCTCGGCGCCGACTCCGCCCTCACGGTCATCACCATGGCGGGCCTGCGCCTGCCGGACCTGAAGATCGAGCGCGAATACTGGTCGGCCGAGGAATCCCTCGCTCTCCCCATGCTCCACACGGCCCACCGCCTCGCGGTCCGCCGCTGCTACGGCGGCTCCATGTCCTCCCGCAAGATGGTCGGCCTCGACGAGGCCCACTTCATGGAAGGCTGGCGCTCCGGCCGCTCCTTCCTGGTCCGCCTCGCCCGCGACTCCCGCAAATGGAACCTCGCGGCCCTCGTCGCCTCGCAGAACCCGCGCGACATCCTCGGCCTCGACGTCCAGAACCTCGTCTCCACGGTCTTCGTCGGCCGCATCGCCGAGGACCAGGAAATCGCCTCCGAAGCCCTCCGCCTGCTCCGCGTGCCGGTCCACGACGGCTACGAGGCGACCCTGGCCTCCCTCTCCCAGGCCGACTCGTCCTCCCAGTCCCGCCTGGGCTTCCGCGAATTCGTCATGCGCGACGTGGACGGCCGGGTGCAGAAGGTCCGCGTCGACGTCTCCTACGTCGAAGGCCTCCTCGACCACCTCGACACCACCCCGACCGCAGCAAGAACCGCACCGCCGGCCGCACCGACCCTGTCCGACCTGGAGGTCTGACCATGCTCCGCCGGGCTTGCGCAATGGTCATCACGCTGGCGGTCGCCCTGGTGGCCAGCTTCGCCTGGGCGGTGACCGCCCCGGCGCCGGCCTCCGCCGGACCTTTGCGCGCCCCAGGCGGCGCCTGCAGCACCGATGAGTGGAAACAAGACTTCAAGTCCTGCGTCGGCCGCTTGGCCGAAGTGTCAGAGGGCCGGGCGAAATGCCTCAACCCGCCGACCCCGCGGCCCCCGGACTCGGGTTTGGCCGGCTGGTTCGCGGAGCGCCCGGCATCCTCGACTCTGAACGGCCCCCAGGGCATCTACAGCCAGTACGGGTATGCGGGCTACAACTACACCACCTACGACCTGCCAGGCGGCTGCGCGGGGCCGCTGATCGACCCCGAGTACAAATTCGAGACCACGGTGGCGAACGGCGAATTCATGGTCGCCACCGCGATCATCGGGGCGTCGAACGCGCTGCGGGAGCGGGCCTGGGATCCGGAGGCGCTCTGGGGCTGGGCGGATCCGCTGGTGGACCAGGCGACAAAGGCCGTGTACGAGAAGGTCTTCAGCGTCTTCGGGGTCATCACGCTCGCGATTGTCGGTTTGTATCTGATCTGGCGGTCGCAGCAGGCGGAGATGGGCGCGGCGACGACGACGGCCGGCTGGGCAATTCTGATCATGGTTGCGGTGACTGCCATTGCGGCTTGGCCCGTGCGGTCGGCCAACATCGCCGATGAAGGGCTGATCACCACACTGGGCGTCGTCCACAACGCCGTAGGCCCGCGACCTGCGGAGGGGGACACGGTCCCAGGTTGCAGGCTTGGTAACGCAGAAGCATGCAAAGACAACCGGCCGCCAGCCGTCCGGGCGAGTGACACGACGACCGACACCATGCTGTATCGCAACTGGCTACGGGGCCTTCTCGGTTCGGCCGACAGCGTCACCGCACAGAAGTATGGACGCGCCCTGTACGACGCGCGGTCGTTCACTTGGGACGAGCTGGAGAAGATGCGTGACAACCCGGCCACCCGGGACGCCACCATCGACGGCAAGAAGAAGCAATGGGAGAAGGTCGCCGAACAGATCAGCCGGGAGGACGAGGAGGCTTACGAGTACCTGACCGGCGTCAACGGAATGGATCGGATCGGGGCCGGCTTCATTGCGATGCTGGCGGCGATCATGTTCGCGATGTTCGATCTGACTGCGTCACTTCTGGTGTTGCTCGGGTTCCTGATCTTCCGATGGGCGGTCATCGCTGCCCCGATTCTCGGGACCGTGGGGTTGCTGCGGCCTGCCAGTTCGGGGATTCGGCGCCTCGGTAACGCGGTGATCGCGGCGCTGTTCAACATCGCGATCTTCGGTACCGGGGCGGCGATCTACCTGTTCGCCGTAGACCTGATCATGAACACCGCGAGCCTGCCCGGATGGTTGCAGGTGGTGCTGGTGTGGCTCGTCGGAGTGGTCGGCTGGTTGTTGCTACGGCCCTACCGGCGCATCACGCAACTCGGGGGCAAGGACAGCACGGGCACGATCACCTCGGCGGGTTCGTGGCACCGGCGCTTCTTCCAAGACATGCGGGAGGCAGCGAAGCTGGACGTGGTGGATGCCGGCGGTACCAACGAGCCGCGGATCGGTGGCAAGAGCCGGACCGTCTACGCGGAGCAGAGCAATCTGCGCCCCGAGGCCCGGCTCGAGGATCCCGCGCATGCAGCCCAGTCCCGGACGGATTCGGAGCCGCGGCAGGCCTCTGGTACCTCCACCAGCCAACGGCCCACCCGGCCCGACGGCGCGGAGTCGCCACGCGACACCGCGCCCACCACGGACCAGCGCCCGGTGCCGGCCACGGCGGGCGGCAAGGCCACGCGTCAGCGTCGTCCCTCGACGTGGAGCGAACCGGATGTCGCCGAGGCGCCCGCGTCGTACGCCATCTATCGCCCGGAGACCGGCAACACCACCCGAGAGCCGGCTCAGCCGCAGACCCAGCCCCGGATCCGGACCGAGGCTCGGTGATCCGTGGCGCCCCGGATTCTGGAACGCGGCCTCACCGGGCTCTTCCGGTCGCGGTGGGGTGTCGCCCTCGTGATCGCGGTCCTGGTGCTCGCCGTCGTCGGCCTGGGACGCCTGTTCGCCGATGACGACGGCGGGGGTCAGCGTCTACTCAATCCCGTCACCCCCGACGTGACGGCGACCATCGACCCGAGCCACGACAACGACAGCGTGGTACAGAACGACGACCCGCCCTCGCCGGCGACCACCAGTCCGGGCACGGCGGCGCCCGAGACCGTGGCGTACGCGTTCGCGTCGGCCTGGGTCGACCATCAGGACGTGACGGCTCAGGAGTGGCACGACGCGTTGCTCCCGAACGCCACCGAGAACCTGGCCGCCGAGCTCGACGGGGTCGACCCGGTCGGTGTGCCCGCCGACCGGGTCATCGGGCGACCGGAACTCGCACCCGTCGGGGACGGGCTGGTCAACGCGATCGTCACGGTGGACTCGGGCACACTGACCCTGCGCATGGTCGCGCCGGACGGTCGATGGTTGGTGGACGGCGTCTCCTGGGAGCGTTCATGATGCGTTGGCGGCCCCGGCGGATCGCGCTGCTCGTCGCCCTGGTGTCCACGCTGGCCCTGCTGTGCTGCGGTAGCAGCATCAGCGCGCTGCTGCTGGGCGGGGTCGCCGAGAAGGACGACGTCGCGACCCTCAGCGGCGGCTGCGGCTCGGGCGGGCCTATCGACCCGGACGGCAAGCTGCCCCGGGTCCGGCCGTACAACGAGGCGCAGATGCGCAACGCGGCAATCATCATCAACGTGGGCGCGGAGCTCAAGATGCCGCCCCGGGCGTGGGTGATCGCCGTGGCAACGGCCATGCAGGAGTCGACGCTCAACAACCTCGGGCACCTCGGCGCCCGCAACGACCACGACTCGCTCGGTTTGTTCCAGCAGCGCCCAAGCTCCGGTTGGGGTACTCCATCGCAGGTCACGGATCCTGAGTACGCGGCGACCAGGTTCTACAAGAAGCTCAAGACGATCGACGGGTGGCAGGAGTTGCCGCTCACCCGGGCGGCCCAGCGCGTGCAGATCAGCGCCTACCCCGACGCGTACGCGGACGACGAGATCGACGCGACGCAGATCGTCAACGCCCTCGCCGACGGTGCCGCCAACGCTGTCGGGAATTCGCTCTCCATGGTGTGCGCCTCGGCGGCGGACCTCTCGGCGTCCGGCTGGACCAACCCGCTGCCGATCAAGGGGCAGGACGCCCACAGGTGGTCGGTAGGCTCGGGGTTCCGCACCTCGGCCCGACCGACGCACCAGGGAGTCGATCTCATCGTGGGAACCGGTACGCCCGTCCGCTCCGTGGCGAGCGGCATCGTGTCCCGGGTGAAGTGCGACGAGACGTTCTCCGGGAAGAAGGACTGCAACCGGGCCGGCTATCCCGGCAAGGGCGGCTGCGGGTGGATGGTGGAGATCCAGCATCCGGGCGACATCATGACCCGCTACTGCCACCTGGTCGAGCAGCCCGACATCGAGGCCGGCCAGGAGATCCAGGCGGGGGCGACGATCGGTCACGCCGGGTCGAGCGGCAACTCCTCGGGTCCGCACCTGCACTTCGAGGTCCACCTGAACAACGACCCGTCGAGCGCCAGTGCCGTCGACCCGGTGCGATTCATGGCGCAGCGTGGGTCCCCGCTGAGCGGTTCGCAGTGACGGGCGGATCCATGCCCGACCCGTTCGGTGGCCGCTCCGGCTGGGCCCCGGAACCGCCCCGGCCCGTCGTGCCGACGCCGGCAATCATGGGCGGCCAACTTCGCGGCCGCCGCGTGCTCATCGGCCTCCCCGGCCACGGTTGGCGAGCCGACCTCCGGGCGGACGAGAAGGTCGTGCAGGGCAGTCGGACTTACGTACCGGTCATCTCCGAGGGCGAGTGGTACCGGGCCGAGGCGGAGCAGACCGAAGTCTTCGCGCCGCTCGTTCCGGTGGAGCGGGTCTGGGTCGAGGAACTCGGCATGGCCGGCATCCCCACCGCCAAGTCCACCGACGTCATGTCACGCCTCGTGTCACTTGACGAGCCCGCACGGCGCAACCCGGTAGCCGCTCTCGACGCTGACCGACTGACTGGCCGCCGGGTCATTCAGCTGCTCGACGGGGGCGGTGAACGCCGAGACCTTCGTGCCGTGACGGAGCTTCACACCAGTGGAGAAGGCGACATCTGCGCCCGGGTCACCACCGAACTCGAGTGGTACCGCTGGGCCTGGAGCGGCAAAGTCCCGAAAACCCTCGAGGTCCCGGTACACCTGCTCTGGATCGAGTAGTCACTCAAGGGGAACAGCACCGCAAACTCGCCAGCCATCCTCGTCCACAACCGTGAACTTCCAGGTGTCGGTCAGCCGTTCACTGCCATCTGCAATAGTGCGCCGGATATCCGTCGAGACCGTCGTGACATTACCCTCCGGGGCCACACTAAGACTTCCCCATTCCACCCGGATACTGATCGAGAAGCGCTGCTCACGACTTTGAATGCCGCTTCTAAATGCATTGATATTTGTAAGATCCGGGCTTGATCCGCAGGTGAAAAGGGCTGCTTCTTGGTCGTCTCGATTCACCAGGTATGCGCGGAGGAAGTTGTCGACGACGGCGTCGGGCTCTGTCCGTTCGATCTTGGTTTCTTCGTCGTAATACGAGATGAAGACGCCGACGCCGCCCAGGCAGAGCAGGGCCATGATGCCGCCCACCATCGCGAGGATGAGGCGCGTGCGTCGGCCCTTGCGGGCGGGCGGCGACGTCGGCGGGGCGCCGACCGGAGCGATGGGCGCCCCCGGCGGCGAAACAGCCGGGGCGGCCGGTGGAACAGCCGGGGCGGGCGGTGGAAGGGGCGGGGCGGGTGCCGAGGGGGCGGGCGTCGGCGCGGGGCTGAGCGCCGCCCCCTGACCTGCGGGCGAGACGCTGGAACCCCCCGGCCGGTAGACGTGGGGCGGCAGGTCGGGCTCGTCGGCAGGGTGGTCGGGCTGCACGTACCCCAGGGTAGTGGGTTCCGCTGTGGACAAGGTCGCGGCACGGGGCCGGCGATCCGGCCCGCGGGGGACACTGCGGATCGATGGTTGGGCCGCCCCGCTCGTCACCCCCGACCCGGTGCACTGGGAAGATTGACGGGCAGGGGTTGGCGGGTACGGTTTGAGCGCACAGACGGAGGTGTGGCGGTGGATCCCACGGGGCGTACCGGTCAGGCCGCGGCCCTGCACCGCCAGGCGCAGGCGACCGTTGCCGCGGCGGGGGCCGCGTTGGAGGGTCAGGCCGCGCCGGCCGCGGATCCGGTGGAGCAGCAGCGGCTGGCCGAGCAGTTGCGGGCCGCGGCGGCGGAGTTGGCGCCCGGGTGGCTGGGGTCGCCGCTGGATGCGTTGTCGGAGATGGCGCCGCTGGGTGGTGAGCTTCCGCCGCGGTTCGTGCGGCTGGGGGTGGCGCAGCCGCTCGACGATGTGCGGTTCCCGGTGGTGGTGCCGTTGCTGGGGCACGGCCATCTGACTGTGGACGCCGATGGGCGGGATGCCCGGGTTGCCGGGTTGTTGCGATGCTTGCTGCTGCGCCTGCTCGCCGCGTCGCCGCCCGGGTCGCTGCTGGTGCGTGCCGTCGACGGCGCCGGCGGGGGGATGGTGTTCGCGCCGTTCGAGGGGCTCGCCGATGCGGGGCTGATGGCGCCGCCTGCCACCGACCGGCAGGGGTTGCGCGAAGTGCTGGCCGAGGCCGAGCGCTGGTTGCGGCCGGCCCGGGGCGCGCGGGGCCGGCGGGACAGGATGCTGGTGCTGGTCATCGCGAGCCTGCCCGAGTTGACCGAGGGCGCCGATCTCGTACGCATCGCCGCGCTCGCCCAGCAGGGACCGGACTCGGGTCTGCACCTCATCGTCGCGGGCTGGCCGCCGCCGCCGCTGACCGCGGAGACGACCCAGCCGCCGCTGCCCCGGACGACGCAGGTCGCGCTCCGGAACCCGTACGCCGTCGTCGGTGACCCTCCCGGTGGGACGTTCGGCTCCCTCCCGGAGGCGACGTGGCTGAACGCCCCGGTGTTCCTCGACGAGGATCCGCCCCCGCATCTGGTGGACGCCGTCTGCCGGGAGCTGGCCGCCCACTCGGCGGCCGCCTCGCAGGCCACGCTCGCCGATCTGCTGCCCGATCCGGCGGAGGAGCCGTGGAGCAGCGACGCCGCCGACGACCTCGGTGCCACGGTCGGCTTCGACGGGGACACCCCGGTCACGCTTCGCTTCAACGACCTGACTCCACACTGGATGGTCGGCGGCCGGTCGGGCGCGGGCAAGACCGCCTTCCTGATCAACGTCCTCTACGGGCTGGGCTCGCGCTACAGCCCCGATGAGCTCAGCCTCTATCTGCTCGACTTCAAGGAAGGCATCTCGTTCGCCGAGTTCGTGCCGACCGCCCGGGACAGGACGTGGCTGCCGCACGCGCGGGCCGTGGGCGTCGAGTCCGACCGGGAGTACGGCCTGGCGGTCCTGCGCGAGCTCGACGAGGAGATGAGCCGCCGCGCCGTGGCCTACAAGCGCGCCGGCGTGACCCGGTTCGCGGATCTGAGAGCGGGTCAAGACGCTGAGAGGGGCAAGCCCCTGCCCCGCGTGCTCTGCGTCATCGACGAGTTCCAGGTGCTGCTGGCGGGCAACGACGCGATGGCCACCGAGGCCGTGCAGCTGCTGGAGTCGCTGGCGCGCAAGGGCCGCTCGTACGGCATCCATCTGGTCCTCGCCAGTCAGACGGTCCTGGGCGTCGAGGCGCTGTATGCCAAGCGCGACTCGATCTTCGGGCAGTTCCCCGTCCGCATCGCCCTTCCCGGCGGTGGCGACGTGCTGGAGCCCACCAACGACGCCGCGGCGGGTATCCCCCTGGGCTCCGCGGTGGTCAACACGGCCGGCGGGCTCGGCGGCCCGCGCGGCGCCACCCGGGGCCACGAGCGTGTCGTCCGGTTCCCGGACCCGCACGCCGACCGCGCGGCGCTCAGCGACCTGCGGCACCGGCTGTGGGGTGCCCGCGACCCCGAGGCGGTCCCGCCCCGGATCTTCGCCGGCTACGCCCACCAGCATCTTGCCGACGATCCCACCTACCGCGCGGCGCTGGCGGGCCGGGTGGGCCGTCCCGCGGCGCTGGTCGGGCGCATCATCGACGTGGCGATGTCCACGGCGGCGTTCCCGCTCGACGCGTCCCCGGGCAGGCATCTGGCGGTGTTCGGCTCCCAGCCGGCCGGCGCCGAGCTGCTGGCCGCGGCGGCGCGCGGCGTGGCGGCGTGCCATCCGCCGCGGACCGCGCGGTTCGTGCTGTCGTCGCTGGTGGCCGACGGTGACGAGCTGGTCAAGGCGCTGGCCGAGGAGATCGGGCACCGGCAGGAGGTGGTCGTGGTGGAGGCCGGCGCACTCGCCGCCGAGCTCGATCCCGAGCAGCCCGGCTACCGCGTGGTCTTCGGCATGGACGCCGCGGCACCGGGCGCCCTGCCGAAACTGCGTCAGCTGCTGCGTGAGGGGCCGGGGCGCGGCGCGCATCTGCTCTCCTGGTGGCGGGGCCTGCGCCGGTTCTCGGAGGAGACGGGCGGCAGCACCGGGCGCGAGGACGTCGCCGGGCTGGTCTTCCTCAACGTCCCGGGGCAGGACGTGGCGATGATGCTGGGCCGGGCCGTCGACTGGCAGCCCCGGCAGAACCGGGCGCTCTTCCACGACCGCCATGCCGACCGCACCGTGACGATCGTGCCGTTCGTCGAACCCGAGGCTGACCGATGACCGACCAATCCGGGCCCTGGGCGGAATACCTGGCCGCGGCGCAACGCCTCGACGCCGTCCGCCGGGCGGCCTCCGCCGCCGCGGGCGAGCAGGCGGCCACCGTCCAGGCCGCGCACCAGGAGTTGGCCTCGGTGCAGGCCCGGCTGGCGCCGCAACGGGCCCGCCTGGTGCAGGACCTGCGGGTGCCGGAGCAGGAGCTGATCCCGCTGCCCGCCGAGCAGGCCTTCGCCGCCCAGGCGGTCGCCGGCGGACCGGCTGCCATCCTCGGGGCACTGCGGCAGGCGTACGCGGCAGCGGACGCCGCGGATGCCGGAATGCTCGGCCCCGGTCCCACGGGTCCGTTCCGCCCGTGGGCCCGCAACCTGCTGATCTACGGCCCGTTCGCGGCGGCGGTGCTCATCGTGCAAATCGTGCTCTACCTCGTGGCGCCGTCCGGCTCGCTGCCCACCTACACGCTGCTCTGCGGGCTCACCATGCCGGTCCTCGCGTTCGGCCTGGGCTGGCTCACCATCGGGTTCGTCTACGGCGGCGGTGGCGGCGACGCCAAGGTGGACCGCACCCCGCTGGTCGGCGCGATCGCCTGCGGGACCCCCGTACTTCTGACCTGCATGGGTGTCGGCCTCCTGGCCTTCATCCGCTGATCGCCGACACCCGAGACGAGGAGGGACCCCCGAATGGCCAGTGTCGAAGAGGTCAAGGCGAACGTCGCGGCATCCGTCGACGGCACCCAGCGCGCCATGACCGGCATCCAGCAGGTGAGCGAGCAGCTCGACGACGCCCTCGTCCGGCTCCGCATCACCGCGGTCGGCTCCCTGCACCCCTCGGTCGCGGCGGCGATCGTCCATCTGGAGCAGGCTCGCACGCGCCTGGACGAGGCCGCCACTCTGGCCCGCGCCGCCATCGACAGCGCCGACACCTACCGGATGATCGTCTGACCTATGGCAGTGCCGCGGTGAGGTCCACCTCGACGAGCTGCCCGGCATAGCCGAGCACCGTCACGCCGAGCAGCGTGCTGGCCGTGGTGAAGGCGGGGCCGAGGTCGGATCCCTGCAGGCGCCGCCACACGTCGACCAGGTCGTCGCTGGAGGTGCTGGCGACGTAGACGATCGAGCGGACCACGTCGGCGGGGGTGGCTCCGGCGGCCGCGAGCGCGGCGAGGCAGTTCACGATGACCTGGTCGGTCTGGGCCGCGTAGTCGCCGGGCTGCCCGACGACTTTGTTGTCCAGGTCGATCGGGCACTGGCCGGCGAGGTGGGCCAGCCGCCCCTCCGACGAGATGGTCACGTGGCTGTAGCCGTCCGGCTGGTGCAGGGTCGGCGGGTTGAACCTCGAGACGCGCATGTCGTCACCTCGCGTTGATCAGGGCCATGGCTTCGGCTCGGACCTTTCCGTCGCGCTGGAACGCGCCACGGACGGCGGAGGTGACGGTACGGGCTCCGACCTTGCGGATGCCACGCATTTCCATGCACAGGTGCTCGCACTCGAGCACGACTATGACGCCGCGCGGATCGAGCCGGTCCATGAGCAGGTCGGCGATCTGCGAGGTGAGCCGCTCCTGCACCTGCGGGCGACGGGCGAACACCTCGACGAGCCGGGCCAGCTTGGACAGGCCGGTGATGCGACCGTCCACGCCCGGGATGTAGCCGATGTGGGCGACGCCCTTGAACGGCAGCAGGTGGTGCTCGCAGAGGCTCATCACCTCGA
>CAKUMG010000114.1 GCA_934667465.1 uncultured Actinoplanes sp.
CGCTGACATCGAGCTGACCTTCGCTGTAACGTGTGCCACACATTGCGGACGCACACCCCCTCAGGGGAATGTCGCCATTGCGCGCCCGCCGGCAGACGGTGACTGTCAGGGAGACGTCGAATGACGACGGCAACGAGGCCGGAGCGCGCCGCCATCGCGGCGCGGACGTTGCGGACGGACCGGTGGTGGCTCGCGCCGCTGATCACGTTCGTCGGGCTGAGCGCGTGGGTGCTCTACGCGACCGTCCGGGTGTTCATGCACAAGTGGTACTACGTGGACGAATACCACTATCTGACGCCGTTCTACTCGCCGTGCATCACCGACCGCTGCGTCGAGGGCGCGGCCGAGTTCGGCACGCCGCTGCCGAGCTTCTGGCTGCTGCCGGAGGCCGCGTTCACCCTGCCGTTCCTGCTGCTCTTCCGGCTGACGTGCTACTACTACCGGAAGGCCTACTACCGGGCGTTCTGGCTCTCGCCGCCGGCCTGCGCGGTGCCCGACGGCCACAAGCGCTACACCGGCGAGACGCGATTCCCGTTAATCTTCCAGAATGCGCACCGGTATGCGTTCTACGCCGCCGTGATCATTTCGCTCATCAACACCTGGGACGCCGGGCTGGCGCTCCGGGAGGGGGTCGGGCTCGGCGGGATCATTCTGCTGATCAACGTCGTCATGCTGTGGGCGTACACCTTGTCCTGTCATTCCTGCCGGCACATCGCGGGCGGTCGGCTGATGCATTTCTCCAAGCATCCGGTGCGGTACCGGTTCTGGACGGTCGTGTCGAAGCTCAACGCACGGCACATGCTGCTCGCCTGGATCACCCTCGGGACGCTCGCGGTCACCGACTTCTACGTCATGGCGCTCGCCGCCGGCTGGTGGCCCGACCTGCGGTTCGTGAGCTGAGGGGGCGCACGATGACGACACGCTACGAGCGGCACCTGTACGACGTCGTGGTGATCGGTGCCGGGGGCGCCGGGCTGCGGGCCGCGATCGAGGCGCGGCTGGCCGGGAAGCGTACGGCCATCATCTCGAAGTCCCTGCTCGGTAAGGCGCACACGGTCATGGCCGAGGGCGGCGCCGCGGCGGCGATGGGCAACGCCAACAGCCGCGACAACTGGATGGTGCACTTCCGCGACACCATGCGCGGCGGCAAGTTCCTGAACAACTACCGGATGGCCGAGCTGCACGCGAAGGAGGCTCCCGAGCGGATCTGGGAGCTGGAGACCTACGGCGCGCTCTTCGACCGGACCAAGGACGGCAAGATCTCGCAGCGCAACTTCGGCGGGCACGAATACCCGCGGCTGGCGCACGTCGGGGACCGTACGGGACTCGAACTGATCCGCACCCTGCAGCAGAAGATCGTGTCGCTGCAGCAGGAGGACTTCGCGGAGACGGGCAACTACGAGTCGCGGATCCGGGTCTTCGCCGAGACCACGGTCACCGAGCTGCTGCTCGACGGGGACCGGGTCGCCGGCGCCTTCGGCTACTACCGCGAGTCCGGCGAGTTCGTGCTGCTCGAGGCGCCCGCGGTGGTGCTGGCGACCGGCGGGGTGGGCCGCTCGTACAAGGTGACCTCGAACTCCTGGGAGTACACGGGGGACGGTCACGCCCTGGCCCTGCGCGCCGGCGCGACGCTGATCAACATGGAGTTCCTGCAGTTCCACCCGACGGGCATGGTCTCGCCGCCGTCGGTCAAGGGGATCCTCGTCACCGAGTCCGTCCGCGGCGACGGCGGTGTGCTGCGCAACTCCGACGGCAAGCGGTTCATGTTCGACTACGTCCCCGACGTGTTCCGCAAGCAGTATGCGGACACCGAGGAGGAGGCCGACCGCTGGTATTCCGATCCGGACAACAACCGCCGCCCGCCCGAGCTGCTGCCCCGCGACGAGGTCGCCCGCGCGATCAACAGCGAGGTCAAGGCCGGCCGCGGCACCCCGTCCGGCGGCGTCTACCTGGACATCGCGAGCCGGCTGCCGGCCGACCAGATCATCCGGCGGCTGCCGTCGATGCACCACCAGTTCAAGGAGCTGGCCGACGTCGACATCACCAAGGAGTCGATGGAGGTCGGGCCGACCTGCCACTACGTGATGGGCGGCGTCGAGGTGGACCCGGACACCACGGCCGCGGCAGGCAGCGTACGGGGGCTCTTCGCCGCGGGCGAGGTCTCCGGTGGCATGCACGGCTCCAACCGGCTGGGTGGCAACTCGCTGTCGGACCTGCTCGTGTTCGGCAAACGCGCCGGTGAGCACGCGGCCGCGTACACCTCCGATCTCGAACGCAGGCCGCGCGTCGATCCCGCGGACGCCGACGCGGCAATGGCCGCGGCGCTGGCGCCCCTGTCGCGGGAGAGCGGCGAGAACCCGTACACGCTGCAACAAGATCTTCAGGCCGTGATGGGCGACCTCGTCGGCATCATCCGGCGCGAGGGCGAGCTGACCGACGCCCTCAAGCGACTGCAGGAACTCAAGCTGCGCGTCGCCGCGGTAGGCGCGCCCGGCGGCCGGCGCTACAACCCGGCCTGGCATCTCGCGATCGACCTGCGCAACATGCTCGTCGTGTCGGAGTGCACCGCGCGGGCGGCACTGGAACGCGAGGAGTCGCGCGGCGGGCACACCCGCGAGGACTTCCCCGCGATGAGCCCGCAATGGCGGCAGGTCAACCTCGTCTGCTCGCTCGACGGGACGGGCGACGTCCACCTCGACCGCAAGGGCCTGCCGGCCATCCCGCCCGAGCTGCTGGGGCTCTTCGACACGACCGAATTGAGCAAGTACATGACCGAGCAGGAGCTGTCATGAAACGGCACTTCCGGGTCTGGCGCGGGGACGCGGCCGGCGGCGACATCCGCGACTACGACGTCGAGGTGAACGAGGGCGAGGTCGTGCTGGACGTCATCCACCGCCTCCAGGCCACCCAGACCCCGGACCTGGCCTGCCGCTGGAACTGCAAGGCCGGCAAGTGCGGCTCCTGCTCGATGGAGATCAACGGGCGGCCGCGGCTCGGCTGCATGACGCGCATGTCGACGTTCGAGGCGGACGAGACCGTCACGATCACACCGCTGCGCACCTTCCCGGTGATCCGCGACCTGGTGACCGACGTCTCCTTCAACTATGAGAAGGCCCGCGAGACCCCGGCCTTCGCCCCGCCGCCCGGCGTGCGCCCCGGCGACTACCGCATGCAGCAGCTCGACGTCGAGCGCTCGCAGGAGTTCCGCAAGTGCATCGAGTGCTTCCTCTGCCAGAACACCTGCCACGTCGTGCGCGACCACGAGGAGAACAAGCAGGCCTTCAGCGGCCCGCGCACCTTCATCCGCGCCGCCGAGCTCGACATGCACCCGCTCGACGCCCGCACCGACCGCAAGGAGCACGCCCAGCAGCACCAGGGCCTCGGCTACTGCAACATCACCAAGTGCTGCTCCGAGGTCTGCCCCGAGCACATCACGATCACCGACAACGCCATCATCCCGCTCAAGGAACGCGTCGTCGACCGACGCTACGACCCCCTGGTGTGGCTGGGCCGCAAGATCCTGCGCCGCGACCAGCTCCCCGACGCCACCCTGATCGGCGAGGGCGGCATTCCCAGCCGCGGCGTGGGAGGAAGAGCATTGCAAGACTCGCGTACGCAGGCAGGTGCGCACGACGACATGGCGCCCTCACGCTCCGCCGGGGTCACCGGGGCCGCCGCCGGTCTCGCCGCGGCCGGGACGCGGGGGCCGGAGGGCGCGCCCGTGGCCGAGGACGGCCGGATGGACGTGGCCGAGCTGCTCGCTCCCAGCCAGGGCGGGCCCTCGCCGTTCGGTGACGACGTGCAGTTCCCGCTGCGGGACATCACCTACCGGCACCCCTCCGACGATTAGCACATCCGTTCGATCGGGGCGTAGGGTGGCGGGGTGAGTTCGTATCAGCCGTCGATGCTCGACATGCTGGGCGGCGGCACCGAGGCGCGGATCGAGCCGCTGCCGGGCCGCCTGGTGCGGCACACCCTGACCGCCGGCGCCTGGGTCGACGTTTTGCCGGGCTGGATCCGGGGCTCCGACGACGTCTTCGACACCCTGCTGCACGAGGTCGACTGGCGCGCCGAGCGCCGAGCGATGTATGACGGCGTGGTCGACGTGCCGCGGCTGCTCCGGTGGTATGGGCGGGATGAGCGGCTGCCGCACGCCCTGCTGACCGACGCGCGGGAGCAGCTGACCCGGCATTATGCGCCCGAGCTGCGCGAGCCGTTCGTGACGGCGGGGATGTGTCTGTATCGGGACGGGCGCGACAGCGTGGCGTGGCACGGGGACACGCTGGGGCGGTCGTCGCGCGAGGACACGATGGTGGCGATCGTGTCGTTCGGGTCGCCGCGAAATCTGATGCTGCGGCCTCGGGCGGGCGGGGCGGAGACGTTGCGGTTTCCTCAGGGGCACGGGGATCTGATCGTGATGGGCGGGTCTTGTCAGCGGACTTGGGAGCACGCAATTCCGAAGACCGCTCGGGCTGTGGGGCCTCGGGTGAGTGTGCAGTTCCGGCCGATCAACGTCGCCTGACGTGTCAGCCCTTGGTAAACCGGATGTGGTTCCGCCTTGCTTGGTGGCGGACAGGCTGGAAGCGGCCTGATCAGTCGGCTACCCGGTCCTGGTCCGTCGAAGTTGCGTTGCCTTCGACCGAAACGCGGATCCGCCGCGCCAGGGATCCCGGGGTGCCGGACGGCGCTCGGACCACAGCACGGGCCCATCCTGCCACCGGTGGGGTCAGAGGTTAAGGCCCGTCACCCGGACGAGTTGCATGACGGACTGTTCGACGTAGCCCTGCGGCGACAGCATGTTGCTGTGCAGCAGCCCGCGGTCCGGCTCGGCGACCAGGTAGCACGGGATGCGGGCCTGGGCGTAGGCGTGCATCTTCAGGGTCCAGTCGACGGTGGCGCTGGAGCCGGAGGTGATCTCGCAGACCAGACGGACCGACGTGGCCTCGACCAGCGGGGCGTCCGGGTCGATGGTGCCCGCGATGATGAGGTCGGGGACGGCGATGCGGCCCGGTGCCAGCCGGACCGGGACGCCGGTGATGACGTTGAGGTCGGCGCGGCCGGCGCGCAGGGCGTTGGCGAGGGCGCTCAGGATCATCTGGTGGCGTGGGGTGTCGCGGGGGCAGGTGAGGGCGTTGCCGTCCCACAGTTCCGAGACGGCCGAGCTCTCGCCGAGCTGGAGATAGTCGACCTCGGTCATCGGCATGGCTTCCAAGGGCAGGCTGCGGCCGATCAGGGCTGACGTCATGCGTACTCCCGGGTGGCGAACTCGACTTCTTCGGACGGACCCCCGGTGGGGGAGATGAGCAGCGCCGGGCCCGGCGGGTCGGCGGCGTGGTGGTCGTAGCTGTCGGGGTTGTCGGTGCGGCTGCCGAGGTAGCGCTCGGCGAGCACGGCCGGCACGGCTGACCAGTCGAGGACCGGGTCGTGGGCGATGCCGCGGCGGAAGACGTCGGGGCGGCGCTGGACGGCGAGGACGGCGAGCCAGCCGCCGAGGCCGGTGCCGCGGGCCACCACCCGGGTCAGGTCGAGGTCGGGGTGTTTGCCGGTGAGCGCGTGCAGCGCCGCGACCTGGTCGGCCAGGACGACGTCGGCGAGGCGCCGGTGGACCGCCTTCTCGAAGCTGGGCGCCACGCCGGGCGTACCGCGGGAGTCGACGCTGACCACCGCGAAGCCCGCCTCCGCCCACCGGCGTCTCTGCGACCACGCGCCGGGGTCGAGGAGCACCTGCTGGTGGCCGGGGCCGCGGCCGAACTCGACGAGGACGGGCAGGCGGGTGCCGGCGACGTGGGCCGGCGGGTAGAGCACGGCGGCGGGCAGGCGCCGGTCGGTGACCCGGTCCAGGACGGGGTGCGGCAGGGGTTCCCGGGCGCCGGGCAGCGGGACCACGGCCGTGCCGCGGTGCACCTCGTCGTCGATGAGCACGACGTCGCCGCCCACCTCGGCGTGGTGGACGCCGGGCTGGTCGGTGAGCCGGCGCAGGCGGGAGCCGCCGCCGCCCATGGAGGTGCGGATCGCGTACACGTGGATCTCGGCGGGTTCTCCCTCGCTCGCCTCCACGATCAGCTCCTGGGTGCCGGCGAGCACTCCGGCGACCCGGCGGACGTAGAGCTCGGGCGGGGTGAGCAGGCTGCCGTCGGCGAACAGGCAGCGGGAGTCGAAGCCGTCGTGGGCCAGCTCGCCGCCCACCAGGACGCGGCCGTCGGGCAGCAGCAGCGGGGTGCCGGGTACCGGCTCGACCCAGCGGGCGTCGGCGAGCTCGGCGTGCACCTGGGTCTCGCCGGTGCGCGGGTTCACCGAGAGCACGAGCCCGTGCTGCTGGCTGCGGCGCAGCACGGTGATCAGCGGGAACCCGCTGCTCCAGCGGACCCCGGCCAGGTAGGGGTACGTCTCGCGGTCCCAGTGCACGTCCACCCAGCCGCCGAACAGGTCGAGCAGGTGCAGGCTGATCCCAGCGGCGCTGCGGACCGCGAGGACGCGGCTGCCGTCGGGGGACCACCACCAGCCTCGCGCGCGCCCGAGCTGCGCGCCGGCCGGGTCGGTGACCCCCCAGGTCACGCCGCTGCCGGGCTCGCCCGCGAGGAGCTGGTCGCCGAGCTCGGGGCCGGTGACGCGCAGCGTGCCCTCGGGGGTCACATAGCCGCAGTTGCGCCCGGCGGGGTCAGGCCGCGGGCCGAGCACGCGCCCGGTCGCCTCGAAGTGTGCGCCCGAGCTGTGCAGCTCACCGTCGACGGCCCAGGTCAGAACCGAAAGATCGGACGATCCCGCGTACGCCTCCAGCGGTCCGGCCGCGACCTGCGTGACCGTGCCGGTGGCGACTGTCAGGACCTCCAGGGCGCCGGCGCGCAGGAAGGCCACCCGGGCGCCGTCGTCGCCGACGGTGACGGCGTGCGGCGGGCCGGAACGGGGGTCGCCGGCGGGCTCGGAGTGCTCCACGATGACCAGCATCGCTGATCGGGCGCGGGTTGCGGGGGGCAAACAGCAGACGCGGGGCTGGGACGCGGCGCGCGTAAAGTGGCGCGGGTGACCGACACGCTGCCCGAACGCCGCCTGATGCTGGTGCACGCCCACCCCGACGACGAGGTGACCGGCACCGGGGCCACCATGGCCCGCTACGTCGCCGAGGGCGCCCAGGTGACCCTCGTCACCTGCACGCTGGGCGAGGAGGGCGAGATCCACGTGCCGTCCCTGGCCCGGCTGGAGGCGCGCCAGGCCGACCAGCTCGGCGGCTGGCGCATCGTGGAGCTGGAGCGGGCCTGTGCGGCGCTCGGGGTGACCGATCACCGGTTCCTCGGCGGCGCCGGCCGCTACCGCGACTCCGGGATGATGGGTCTCGAGACCAACGAGCACCCGCGCGCGTTCTGGCAGGCCGACCTCGAGGAGGCCGCGGCGCTGTGCCTCGAGGTCATGCGGGAGGTGCGGCCGCAGGTGCTGATCACCTATGACGAGAACGGCTTCTACGGCCACCCGGACCACATCCAGGCGCACCGGGTCGCGATGCGCGCCGCCGAGCTCGCCGAGGCCGAGGGCTTCGGCCCGGAGAAGATCTACTGGACGGCCATGCCGCTCAGCGTGCTCGAGGGCGGGATGGAGGCGTTCAAGGACATGGACGACAACCCGTTCGCCGACGCCGACACCGTCGCGGACCTGCCGTTCGGCCACGACGACGACGAGATCGCGGCCCGGATCGACGGCACCGACTTCTACGAGAGCAAGGTCGCCGCGATGCGCGCGCACGCGACGCAGATCCCGGACAACTCCTGGCTCTACGGCATCGCGGGCGACTTCGGCGGCGAGTTCATGGGCGTCGAATATTTCCGCCTGGTCAAGGGCGAGCGCGGGCTCACCTCCGGCCCGCACAAGTGGGAGGACGACCTCTTCAGCAACGTGGTGCGCCGGTGACCCTGGGTGCCCCGGTCGCCGCGCCGCCGGAGGGCGCTCCCGCGCGGGGGCGCCCCGGCCTGGACCTGCTGCTCCGGGTCGCCGGGGTGGTGATCTCCCTGGTGGCGACGGTGCTGACGGCGGTGCTGGAGCTGTTCCTGTCGCCGCTGCGGATCGGTGGGGTGCCGATCTGGGTGGCCGTGCTCGCCGCGGCGGCCGCGAACTGGGCGATCTGCTGGTTCGCGGTCACCACGACCGGCCGGCGCTGGGCGCTGGGGCCGCCGTGGGCGCTCTGGACGCTGATCATGTTTCTCGCGGGCGGCTATGCGACCCCCGAGGGCGACCGGCTGATCGACGGCAACGACATGGTCGCGCTGGTCATGATCCTCGCGGGCAGCGTGTCCTTCGCAACCTATACATACCGGACTATTCTCCGGTCTCCGCCGGCGCCGCGGCCCCGGCGCCCCTGAACCGATCAACGGTCACAACACCATGACAAGCGCTCTCGTCGATTGTCGGGGCGGTGCCGCCGATGCACACTTGCGCGAAGTCCGCCGCCGCCGTCGAAGGTGACACCGTTGACCTCCGCTTCCGAAGACACCGTGGCGCTGCCGCCCGTCCCGCCCACCGAGCCCTCCGCCGGTCCGGGCCCCGTCAACCGCAAGCGGATCGTGCTGGTCTCGGCGGTCGCCGCGGTCGTGCTCGCCGCCACCGGCGTGACCGCGTGGGCCTACATCGGCGATGTGCCCCGCGGGACCGAGGTGCTCGGCGTCGAGCTGGGCGGTCTGTCCCGTTCCGAGGCCGAGCGCAAGCTGACGCAGACGGTCGCGGCGCGCGCCGGTGACCAGCTCCTCGTCGAGCTGGACGGCGAGCAGTTCGGCATCGAGCCCGGCGACGTCGGCCTGAGCGTCGACGTCGACCGCTCGGTCGGGCAGGCCATGCGCGGCGGCCCGTCGCTCTTCTCCGGCCGCACGGTCGCCCCCGTGGTCGACGTCGACGAGGCGAAGCTCGAGGCGGCGCTGCTCGAGCAGGTCGACCCCAAGAAGCTGACCCTCAAGAAACCCGCCATCTCGTACGCGGGGACGACCCCGAAGGCGACCTATCCCGCCCCCGGCAACGGGCTCGACCCGGCGGCGGCCGCCGCCGAGGTCAGGCGGGCCTGGCCGCTGCGTGAGACCGCCCGAGTCGGGCTGGTCGCCAAGCCGCCCGCGACGACGAAGGAGCAGGTCGACGCGCTCGTGACCGACCTGGCGAAGCCGGCCGTGGCGGCGCCGGTCACCGTGCGGGTGGGCGACGAGTCGTTCACGCTGCCGGCCAAGGCGATCGCCAAGGGACTGGTGTTCCGCTCCGACGACGACGGCCTGCTCGAGCCGGCCGTCGACGGCGCGAAACTGCGCAAGGCTGCCGCCGAGGAGTTCGCGAAGGTCGAAAGCGCCCCGGTCGACGCCGGGGTGAAGCTGACCAAGGGCAAGCCCACGGTCGTCGCGAGCAAGCCCGGCCAGGCCGTCGACCTGAAGGCGCTCGGGCCGGCGCTGCTCACCGTCCTGCGCGACCCGGCGCCGCGCGAGATCACCGCGAGCCTGACCCCGCGCGAGGCCGACCTGACCGAGGCGGACGTCGAGAAGCTCGGCATCGAGGAGAAGGTGTCCTCCTTCACCACCGAGTTCACCGGCGGCCTGAGCTCGTCGCGCAGCCACAACATCATCACCATCGCCAAGGAGGTCGACGGCGCGCTCCTGCAGCCCGGTGAGACCTTCTCGCTCAACAAGCACACCGGGGTGCGCAGCTACCCGCAGGGCTACCGGGACGCGCCGGTGATCGTGGGCGGCAAGCTGGAGCCGGGTGTCGGCGGCGGTGCGTCCCAGTTCACGACCACGCTGTTCAACGCCGCCTACTACGCGGGCCTGGAGGACGTGGAGCACAAGCCGCACTCGTTCTACTTCTCGCGCTACCCGTCGGTCATCGAGTCCACGATCTACTACCCGACGCTGGACCTGCGGTTCAAGAACACGACCCCGCACGGGATCCTGATCGACACGTCCTACACGAGCAGCACAGTGACGGTCACGATGTACAGCACCAAGGTCTACGACAGCGTGAAGACCGTCTACGGCCCCCGCCGCGACTTCACCTCGCCGCAGACCGTGCAGCGCGAGGCGGGCCCCAAGTGCATCGCTACGAGCGGACTCCCAGGCTTCGCCCAGGACGCATGGCGCGTCATCCGCAAGGATGGGAAGGAGATCGAGCGCGAGAAGTTCTCCTGGCGCTACGATCCCGAGCCTAGATTCGTCTGCGGCGGCGAGCCGGAGGAGTGACCTCCCCGGCCCGGCCGGAAGGGGAGGAACCCATGCGACCACGGTGGATGTCGATCGTGATGCTGGCGGCGGCGCTGTTCGCCATCAACATCGTCGCCCGGCTGATCATCCGGTTCGGCTTCGAGGACGACTCCACCGCGCAGAACGCCGCCTCGATCGCGATGTTCGCGCTGATCGGCCTCGTGCTCGCGGTCCTGACCTTCCGCCGCGCCCAGCACCAGGGGGTCAACGACTGGGTGCCGGGGATCGCCGGCGGCGCGCTGATCGCGATGGTGCTGACGGTCATCGTCGGCCCGTTCATCAGCGGCAACAACCCGTTCACCAACAGCGGCGACAGCGTGTTCGCCCAGCTGGCGCTGTATTTCGTGTTCGCGCTGCTGGGCACGCTGATCGGCTTCTGGACGGCGATCATGCTCGGCCGCGACTACCGCACGCGGGGCCTCAAGGCCTACCAGACCGCGAAGAGCCGGCAGCGGCGGATCGTCCGCCGCTGATCGGCCGGTGTCGCTGATCGGCCGGTGCCGCT
>CAKUMG010000115.1 GCA_934667465.1 uncultured Actinoplanes sp.
TCACCCGCACCACGACCGCCATGATGATCAGGATGGCGACGCTCTCGGTGAGCGTGATCCGCCCGAAGAACCGGTCGTCGGCCAGCCGCACCACGACCGACAGCCCGACCAGCACCGCGGCCCCGGCGACGGCCGCGCGCACCGGCCACCGGGGCGCCAGGATCGCCGGGCCGGCGAGCAGGACGCCGCCCGGCACCGTCCACCACGCGGCCAGGTACGGCACGTCCCGGCCGAGCGGCAGTTCGGAGAGGATCGACACGGTCAGCACCAAAGCGACCAGCCAGCCGTAACGGACCTCCCGCAGCCGCACTCTTCCCATGGCGCCCTCTCCGCCCGTCGATCGGCGACGTCGCCGCATGATCATGACGCACGGCCGCCATCGACGCTCGGCGCAGCCCGCACGCGCCGGCGACCCCGGCTTCGTCGTCGCGCCGCTGGAGATCAGTGACGCCGCCCGGACCGGACTCGGCCCGGGCACCCGCGGCGGCTCGCGCGGCGACGACCGGAGCGGGCCCGGCTCGAGCTGCGGCGCGATTCTATGGGGCGGTGTCCAGGTAGGGCTCGGCGAGGGCGGTCAGGCCGGACTCCGGGTGCTCGATGATCCAGCGGACCGTGCCCGCCAGCATGTCGGCGACCTGGATCGGGGCGTGCGAGTCGAGGTCGGCGAAGCGCAGCCCGAGCAGCAGGCCGCCGGAGAGCTCGCGGAGGTGCTCGACGCGGCGGGGAGGGAGCATGATCTGCCGGTCGTGGCGCACGGTGACCGGTCCCCAGCGGCGGGCGGCGGCCAGCAGCGCCGGCACGAGCGGGTCGAGCACCGAGTTGACGACCGGGTCGGCGAGCAGCCAGGCACGGAACAGCTCGGCCCGCTCGCGGCCCTCGGTCAGCCCCGAGACCCGGAAGAACTCGTCGGTGACGCCCGGGCGGTCCTTGCCGCGCAGCAGGTCGTTCGCGGCGGCCAGCACGTACGGCGACCGGTCGATCCGGCCGGCCTCCACCCCCAGCAGCGCGGCCACGCGCGTCGCGACCCAGTCGGCCTTGTCGATCACGTGGACGCTGCCGTGCCCGTACACGCCGCTCTCCGGCCCGAGGAACCAGCGCAGCACCGCCCGGTTCTTCTCGCGCAGCAGGTGCCCGGCCCGGTAGGCGCTGACCGGCGACCGCACCCGCGCGCGCACCTCCCCCACCAGATCCTTGGCGACGTCCTCCGCCAGGTGCACCGACGCGTGCGCGAACAGCGGGGTCGTGGAGTCGATCAGTTTCTCGCCCTCGTAGCCCGACTCGTCGCACCAGATCTCGCGCACGCCCCTGTCTACCGCGCGGCGCCGCCCCCGGACATCCCCTTTTCCCGCCCCGGTCACGGCCATCGGGAACGCCCGGCCCGCGCACCGGCCCCGCACACCGATCCCGCCCGCCAGTTCCGCCCGCTCGGCTCGAACGCCGGTGGACCCGATCGGGGTGTTCCGGCGGATGCGCTTGCCGGGGCGGCGTGGCGCGACTAACGTACAACCACATGGTTGTACGTGAGATGAGCGACGCCGAGACCGACCTGGTCTTCCAAGCGCTCGCGGACGCCACCCGGCGCGACATTCTCACGCGGGTCATCCGGGCGGAGCAGTCCGTGTCCACGCTCGCGCAGCGCTATCCGATGAGCTTCGCCGCCGTGCAGAAGCACGTGGCGGTGCTCGAACGGGCGGCGCTCGTGGCGAAGCAGCGGCGCGGGCGGGAGCAGGTCGTGCACGCCGACCTGGGCACCGTCCGCCGGGCGGCCCGGTTGCTGGACGCGTACGAGCAGATGTGGCAGCACCGGATCCGCGGCATCGCGCACCTCCTGGCCGCGGACGACACCTCAGCGGAAGGGGACGGAACACCGTGACCACCATCGAGACCAGCAAGGACGTCGACAATCTGACCTTCACCCTGACCGCCGAGTTCCCGGCCGGGGCGGAACGGCTCTGGCAGGTGTGGGAGGACCCGCGGCAGCTCGAGCGCTGGTGGGGGCCGCCGTCCTGGCCCGCCACGTTCGACCGGCACGACTTCGTGGCCGGGGGCGAGTCGCGCTACTACATGACCGGCCCCGACGGCGAGAAGGCGCACGGGTGGTGGCGCATGATCACCATCGAGGCGCCGCACCGGATCGAGTTCGACGACGGGTTCGCCGACCAGAAGGGCGAGCCCACGGACAACATTCCGCCGGCCCGGATGGTGGTGACGCTGCAGCCGGGGACGAACGGCGGGACGCGCATGGTCACTGTCACGACGTTCGCCGACGCCGACCACCTCGCG
Organism: uncultured Actinoplanes sp.; assembly: GCA_934667465.1. Taxonomy (GTDB): domain Bacteria; phylum Actinomycetota; class Actinomycetes; order Mycobacteriales; family Micromonosporaceae; genus Actinoplanes. Next base: position 2,284 of record CAKUMG010000115.1, read on the forward strand.
CAGATGGAGAAGATGGGCATGGAGGAGGGCATGACGCTGGCCATGGGCCAGATCGACGCGATCCTCGCCGGCTGAGCAGAGTTCTCCCCGGCCTCTCCCCGCTGTCGCCACTGCGGGGGAGAAGCGGGAGAAAGGCAGTTTTGCCGTACGCGGAAGGGGCACACTGGCCGCCGGTGAGCAGGAACGGCGGCGGGAGTCCCATGCGGCGCATCGGTGCGGTGCTGACAGTGGTCCTCGTCCTCGCGGCGGCATGCGGTTTCCCGCACGACACGGGATCGACGCTGGACGACGTGCGGGACGGCGTGCTGCGGATCGGGGTGACCGCGAACCCACCGTGGGTGAACGTGCCCAGCGCCGAGCCTGCGGGCAGCGCCGAGCCTCCGGGCAGCGCCGAGCCTCCGGCCGGTGCCGAGGTGGAGCTGGCGACGCGGCTCGCGGCGCGGCTGCACGCGCGCGTCGAGTGGTACCCCGGGTCGGAGTCGGCGCTGATGGCCGCGCTCGAGGACCGGGTGCTCGACCTGGTGATCGGCGGGCTCGACGACAAGGCACCGTGGACGGAGCAGGCCGCGCTCACCCGCCCGTACCTCGGCATCCGCACCGTCGTCGCGGCCCCCGCGGGCGTCACCGTACCCGGCGACCTGGCCGGCGTCGAGGTGGCCGTGCGGGGCGGGACCGCCGACGTCGCGGCGCTGACCGCGGCGGGCGCGCGGATCCGGGCCGTACCCGAGATCACCGGCGGCGAGCGGGTGCCCGTCGCCGTCGACGAGTGGCAGCTCGGCGCGCTCGGGCTCACGGAGTCGGAGCACGAACTCGGCGCGCACCAGCACGTGTGGGCGGTGCCGCCCGGCGAGAACGCGTGGCTGAGCGAGGTCGAGCACTTCCTGCTCGCCCTGTCGCACGACGAGGTCGTCGCGCTGCTCGTCGCCGCCGACCGGGCCGGGGGCGCGGCGTGAAGGTCTACGACCGGTTCGAGCTGCCGCCGGACAAGGCCGCGCTGCACGGCCGGGCGGTCCGTCTCGCGTGGTGGACCATCGCGTTCTTCGTCGCCGCGGTCGCGCTGCTGGCGGTCACGCTCGGCCAGTCGCAGGCCATGAAGGCCGCCTGGATCGAGGACATGCTGGGGCTGGTGCCGCCGGCTGCGTTCCTGGTCGCGGCGCGGTTCCGCAACCGTACGCCGGACGAGCGCTTCCCGTACGGCTACCACCGCTCGGTCAGCGTGGCGTTCCTGGCCGGGTCCGTGGCGCTGCTGGGGCTCGGCTCGTACGTCGTGTACGACTCGCTGACCCGGCTCCTCAAGCGCGAGCGGCCGCCGATCGGGCTCATCGAGCTGTTCGGGACCGAGTTCTGGCTGGGCTGGCTCATGATCCTGGTGCTGTTCGTGACCATGGTGCCCGCGATCCTGCTGGGCCGGGCCAAGCAGCGGATCGCCCGCGAGCTGCACGACAAGGTGCTGTTCGCCGACGCCGAGATGAACCGGGCCGACTGGCTGACCGCGGGCGCCGCGATCCTGGGCATCCTCGGCATCGGCGCGGGCCTGTGGTGGGCCGACGCGGTCGCCGCCCTGATCATCGGGGGCGACATCGTGCGCGACGGCGTCCGGACCACGAGGACGGCGGTCGGCAACCTCATGGACAGCCGCCCCGACCTGGTCGACGGCAGCCGGGTCCACCCGCTGCCGCACGAGGTGGTCACCGCCGTCCGGGACGTCGAGTGGGTCGCCGAGGCGTGGCTGCGGGTGCGCGAGGAGGGCCACGTCTTCGCGGGCGAGCTGGTCGTGGTGCCGCGCGCCGGCACGGACCGGCTGATCGAGCGCCTGGAGGAGCTGGAGCGCTTCGTCCGCGCGTACGACTGGCGCATGCACGACCTGGTCGTCGCCCCGGTCTCCCGCATCGAACACTGAACCGGCGGCGTCTTCTCAGGCGCGGGTGAGGCGGTGCCAGGCCAGGTCGGCGAGGGTGGCCGCCTGCAGACCCAGGACGCCGTCGTCGAACGTGGCCAGTTCCGAGTGCATGGCGGGCGCGCCGGCCGCCGGCACGTGTGCGGGCCGGGCGCCGAGGAACACCAGCGTGCCGGGGACGGCCTCCAGCACGTACGCGAAATCCTCCGACGCCATCCCCGGCACGTCGAGCACCCGCACCCGCTCCGGGCCGTGCGCGGCGGTGAGCAGCCCGAGAACCGACGCCGTCTCGGCCGGCTCGTTGCGGGTCGGCGGGTAGGAGTCGGTGAACCGCGTCCGGACGGTGCACCCGCCATCAACGGCCCCGGCCGGGTCGCGAAGACGCCGGCCTGGGTCTGACAATCGACATGGATCGCGTACGCGGCCACGGGCGCGCCCTCCAGCACGCCCTCCTCGATCATGATGCGCGCGCCGCCGGACCCCTCCTCCCCCGGCTGGAACATGAGCACGACCGTCCCGGCCAGCTCCGCCCGCCGCGCCGCGAGCAGCCGCGCGGCGCCCACCAGCCCGGCCATGTGCAGGTCGTGCCCGCAGGCGTGCATGGTGCCGTGCGGTGACGCGTACGGCAGACCGGTCGCCTCGGCGACGGGCAGCCCGTCCATGTCGGCGCGCAGCAGCACCGCCGGCCCGGGCCGCCCGCCCCGCAGCACCGCCACGATCGACGATAACCCCGTGCCCGTACGGAGCTCGAGCCCGAGCCCTTCGAGCGCGCCGAGCAGCGTGGCCTGCGTGCCGGGCAGGTCGAGCCCGGTCTCCGGGCGGGCGTGCAGGGTCCGCCGCAGCGCGACGAGATCGTCCTGCAGATCGGACCCGGCAGCGAGGAACGACACAACTGCGGACGCTACTCTCCGCAGTCGCAGCAGACCATGCCGCGATCGGGCAGTTCTGGAGAAGCATCGTCGCGTCGCGCGCCCCTAGCGTCACGGCATGACTTTCAGCACCCGGGTCCGGCAGACCCACCGCTGGCTCTCCCTCGTCACCCTGCTCACCGTTGTCGTCGTCGCGGTCGCCGCCGCCGCACCCGAGGAACCGGCGGGATGGGTGTACGCCCTTCCGGCGCTCCCGGTGCTCCTGCTGCTGGCCACGGGTCTCTACCTGTTCGTGCTGCCGTACGCGCGGCGGCGGCGCGCCCCCTCCGGCGACCACTGACCCGCGGCTCAGCCCGCGCCCCGGCTCACTCCGGGGTGCGCCGCAGCAGCAGGACGTTGTCGGTGACCGTGGCCTTCTGGCCGCCGGGGCCGGTGGCCTCGCGCCGGGGCATGTCGGCGCGCTCGACCGTCCACCCCGCGGCGTCGAGCGCGAGCCCGGCCGCCACCTCGCCGGGTGCCGGGAAGTGCGCCCCGGGCTCCCGGGCCCAGGACCACGGCGCGGTGGAGCCGTGGTCGACGACGAGCAGTAGGCCGCCGGGGTTCAGCGCGCCGGCAGCCGTGCGCAGGACCCGGTCGCGGTCCAGCGGCAGCGGGGTGTGGAAGTACTGCGCGGAGATCAGGTCGTAGGTGCCCGCGGGGAAGCTCTCCGCCAGGTCGTGCCGCTCCGTGGTGACCCGGTCGCCGAGGCCGAGCTCCTCCACCCGCGCCCGGACGCCCGCGACGGCGGTGCCGGAGACGTCCACGGCGGTCACGTGCCAGCCCTGCTCGGCGAGCCACATGGTGTCGCCGCCGGGGCCGCAGCCCAGATCCAGCGCGCGCCCGGGTGCCGCCCCGTCCACGGTCTCGACCAGCAGAGGGTTGGGGCGCCCGCCCCACGTACCCCTCGTGCCGTAGTGCTTCTCCCAGAACGTCTCAGCGCTGTCCATGCCGTCGAGCATGATCCCGGCCGTTCCGGGGTTGCAAGCAATGTTGCCGATCCGCATGATGGGCCGATGAGCAGCGACACCGAACGTGACGTCCTCGCCGGGGTCGGCCCCCGGCTGCACGCCCTGCGCCGGGCGCGCGGCATCACGCTGGCCGGCCTGGCGTCCGAGACGGGCCTGACCGCGAGCACGCTGTCGCGCCTCGAGAACGGCAAGCTGCGGCCCACGCTCGAGCAGCTGCTGCCGCTGGCCCGGGCGCACGGGGTGCCGCTCGACGACCTGGTCGCCGCGCCGCCCACCGGCGACCCGCGGATCCACCTCAAGCCGGTACGCCGCTCCGGCCTGACCATCGTGCCGCTGACCCGGCGGCCGGGCGGCGTCCAGGCGTACAAAGTCGTCTATCCGCCGGCCGGGAAGGCGACCATCCGGGACCCGCAGACGCACGACGGGTACGAGTGGTTCTTCGTACTCAACGGCCGGGTCCGCCTCGTGCTGGGCGACCGGGAGTTCGAGCTGGGGCCCGGGGAGGCGGCGGAGTTCGACACCAGCCTGCCGCACTGGATCGGGAGCGCCGGCAGCCAGCCCGCCGAGCTGCTCACCCTGTTCGGCGCGCAAGGCGAACGCGCCCATCTCGCCCCCGTTCACCGCTGAGCCGCACTGCCGCCGGAGGGCTGTGCCCGTACGGGGGCCGTGCTCTTTGCCTGAGGGTTACAGGGCGCTGCCCGGCCGCAGGGAGCGGCCGGGCAGCGGGGCGGCGGAGTGGTGGTCAGCGGAGCCAGCGCTGCCCGCGCACCAGCGGCAGCCGGGCCCAGGTGCGGCCCAGGCCCCAGGTGTGGCCGGCGCGGGTGAGGGCGAGCACGATCGCCGCGAGCGCGTAGACCACGTGGTAGTCGACGAGCGGGTTGCTGGAGCCGCTCGGCTCGCCGGCGCTGGTGGTCTGCGCGAGCGGCCACTCGGCGATCCACATCATCGCCATCATGAGCGCGGTGGCGGCCGCGGCGACGCGCAGCCCGATCCCGGCGATCAGGGCGACGCCGATGGCGAGCAGCCCGAGCATGAACAGCCAGTCGGCGACGGGGTTGCCGGCGATGTCGTGGAACAGGCTCTCGAACGGGCCGACCGCGACCGAGGACAGGAAGCCCCTCGTCGGCGAGCCGCCGTTGATCCAGGCCCGCTCCCCCGGGGTCGACCAGCCGAGCCCGAACGCCTTGTCCAGGAAGGCCCACAGGAACACGAAGCCGAGAGCGATCCGCAGGACGGCGAGCACCTTGGCGGCGATCCCCGGACCGGGGGCGGTGGCCCGCTCGAGCCGGGCCGCGTCGCTGTGACCGATGGTGGTCATCGTGTCCTCCTCCGTCGATTTCCTCACCACCGACGGTCCTCCGGTCCGGGTCGGGGCGCCTGGGCCGCAACGCCCGACCGGCCGGGACCAAAGACCTGCCGGATGAGCCGTCCAGCGGCGGGCGAAAGCGCGAGGGATCGAGCGACGCCGAGGTCCGAACGGGCACCGATTCCGGAGTAGTCCAGGCAGAATTGACCGGCGGACGCCATTTCGCTCCGCATCCGCGTGATCACGTTACGCGCCGGAAATGCTTCGGCCGGAACGGTTGGCCATATGACGAATCTGTGACTGATCTCCTTCTATTGCATGTAAAAGCGCGCCGGAATGCCGGATATTACCGTACAGAAACCGACACATAGGCAGTTCGAACGCGGGCAGGGGTGGCCGCCGTGTGGTTGCATTACGGCGATGTGCGCCCCGGGAGTGGGCGGGTGGGACCGGCGAGAAATGGACCGGAAAGCTTCGCGGATATGCGCTCCCCGGAAGCCGGCGCGGAATCGCGGCTCCGGCGTGCCCGCGCCGCGTACCGGTGCGTCGTCCTGCGAGGTGTGCCCGTCGGCAGGCGGGGAATGCGGGGCGGGAACGCGCGACGATCGAGAAGAAGAGAGCAGAATCAGATGCTGAGAAGGACGCTTGCCGTGCTGGCCACGACGGTGCTCGCCGGCAGTGCGCTCGCGGCGTGCAGCGGGGAGTCCGGCGACGACTTCGCCGGCTCGACCGAGGGTGAGAACGTCGCCCGGTTCGTGCAGCAGCCCTGGGCCGACCTGGTGGTCGAGACCCAGATCGCCATGCAGGTGCTCGACAAGCTCGGTTACCGCACCAGCACGCAGGAGGTGTCGGTGCCGCTCGCGGCGCAGGCGCTGCAGACCGGGCAGGCGGACGCCTATCTCGGCAACTGGTGGCCCAGCCAGCAGGAGACGTTCCAGCCGGTGCTCGACGAGAAGAAGGCCGAGGTCGTCGGCACGATCCTCACCGGCACCGAGTACGCACCGGCCGTGCCGGGCTACGTCACCGCCGACCTCGGCGTCAAGTCTCTGGCGGACCTCGACAAGCATGCCGACGCGTTCGGCCGCGAGATCCTGGGCATCGAGCCGGGCGCGCCCGGCAACACCACGATCGAGAACGCCATCAAGGAGGACAAGTACGGCCTCGGCGACTGGAAGCTCACCGCCAGCAGCACCGAGGCGATGCTGGCCGAGGTGGACCGGCGCGCCGCGAAGAAGCAGCCGGTGGCGTTCCTCGGCTGGAGCCCGCACTGGATGACCATCGAGTACGACATCACGTTCCTCGAGGACCCGGAGAAGGTCTGGGCCGGGGCAGGTGAGATCCGGACCCTGACCCGGGCCGGGCTCGAGGACGCCAACCTCCGGACGTTCCTGTCGCAGATCAAGGTCGACGTGGACACCGCGTCGCGCTGGATCGACCAGGTCGACAAGGACAAGCAGAAGCCCGAGGAGATCGCTGCCGCCTGGATCACCGAGAACCAGGACACCGTGCGCGGCTGGCTCGCCGGGGTCACGACCACCGACGACAAGCCCGCCGTGGACGCGGTGTTCCCCTCGTGATCGAGGTCGAAGGCCTGACCAAGGTGTACGGGCTGCGCGATCCCGCCGCCGGGAAGCTGCTCGCCGGACTGCCGCGAGGGGCGGACCGGCACGCCGCGGTCAGCGCGGCGGGCGGGTTCCTCGGCGCCGACGACGTGAGCTTCACCGCCCGCCAGGGTGAGATCTTCGCCGTGATGGGCCTGTCCGGCTCCGGCAAGTCCACCGTGCTGCGGATGCTCAACCGGCTCGTCGAGCCGACCGCCGGCAGCGTGAGCGTCGGCGGCCGGGCGGTCCGGGGGATGGACGACGCGGGGCTGCGCGAGCTGCGCAACCGGACGATCGGCATGGTCTTCCAGCACTTCGCGCTCTTCGAGCACCGGACGGTGCGGGAGAACGCCGCGTACGGGCTGCGTGTGCGCGGCATCCCGAAGGCCGAGCAGTTGTCCCGGGCCGACGCGGCGCTGGCCGCTGTCGGTCTCGCCGACCGCGGCGACTCCCGGCCCGCCCAGCTCTCCGGCGGCCAGCGGCAGCGGGTCGGCCTGGCCCGCGCGCTCGCCACCGAGCCGGACGTGCTGCTCATGGACGAGCCGTTCTCCGCCCTGGACCCGCTGATTCGGCGGGAGATGCAGGAACTGCTGCTGGCCCTGCAGGCGGAGCGGCGCCGGACCATCGTCTTCGTCACGCACGACCTGGTCGAGGCGCTGCGCCTGGGCAGCCGGATCATGATCATGCGGGACGGCAAGGTGATCCAGCAGGGCACCGGCCCCGAGATCCTCGCGAACCCGGCCGACGACTATGTGGCCGCGTTCGTCGCCGACCTGCGCACGGACGGGACGGGCAATGATTCCTGACATCCCGATCGACGTCTGGGTGACCACGGTCATCGACTGGCTGCGCACCAACTTCGCGGGCTTCTTCGACGGCATCGCCGAAGGCCTGCGGCAGTTGCTCAACGGCATGTACCAGCTGCTGATCGCGCCGCACCCGCTGCTGCTGACCGCGATCCTCGTCGCGCTCGCCTGGCTCGCCGTCCGCACGTGGGTGGCGATCCCGGTCGCGGCCGCCGGCCTGCTGTCCCTGCTGTCCGCGGCGCTCCCCCCGCTGCGCGGCCGCCTGGAGACCCTGCTGGTCGTCGCCTCGGCGGTCGCGGTGCTCATCGGCATCCCGCTGGGCATCCTCGCCGCCCGCAAGGACCGGGTCCGCGCGGTGGTCCGGCCGGTCCTGGACTTCATGCAGACCATGCCGGTCTTCGTCTACCTGCTGCCGGCGGTGTTCTTCTTCGGCATCGGCGTGGTGCCGGGCGTCGTGGCGACGACCATCTTCGCCATCCCGCCCGCCGTGCGCCTCACCGACCTGGGCATCCGCCAGGTGGACGCGGAGGTCGTCGAGGCCGCCACAGCCTTCGGCGCGAAACCCCGGCAGATCCTGCGCGACGTCCAGCTCCCGCTCGCACTGCCGTCCATCATGACCGGCGTCAACCAGGTCATCATGCTGGCGCTGTCGATGGTCGTCGTCTCCGGCCTCGTCGGCGGCGGGGGCCTGGGGGCGGTGGTGGTCCGCTCGATCACCCAGCTCGACATCGGCCGCGGGTTCGAAGGCGGCCTCGCCGTGGTGGTCCTCGCCATCTACCTCGACCGCGTCACGGCGTCCCTGGGCCGGCGCTTCGGCTGAACCGCCGGCCGCCGGAATCGCACCACCGCCCCGGCTGCCCGCCCGCATCAC
>CAKUMG010000116.1 GCA_934667465.1 uncultured Actinoplanes sp.
GTCTTCGACCGCACCATGCACACGGCCTTCGGGCGCTTCCCCGAACCCACGATCGACGGCGGCGGGCTCTGGTGGTCGGCCCTGGACATGGACCGCTGCCTGCTGGCCTACGCCGACGACGGGCGCCCCGTCGGCACCGCCGGCGCCCACACCTTCGAACTGACGCTGCCCGGCGAGGCCATCGCCCCGGCAGCCGGGGTGACCGCCGTGGCCGTGCTGCCCACCCACCGCCGCCAGGGCGTGCTCACCGCGATGATGGGCCACCAGCTCGCCGGCCTGCGGGCCCGCGGCGAGTTCCTGGCCGTGCTCCTGGCCTCCGAGGCCCCGATCTACGGGCGGTACGGCTTCGGCCCCGCCACCTACACCGCGGAACTGACCGTCGAACGCCACCAGAGCGCCCTGACCGCCGGCCGGGCCCCCGGCGCGCCGGCCCCGCACACCGGCTCGATCGAGGTCCTGCCCCGCGACGACTGCGGTGACCTCCTCGAAGAGCTCTACGACCGGTACCGCCGCAGGCAGCCCGGCGCGCTGTCCCGCCCGCCCCAGTGGTGGGCCCGGCGCGCGGGCCAGCCCCCGATCTCGCCGGCGCCCCGCTTCATCGCCCTGCACCGCGACGCCGACGGGGTCCCGGACGGCTACGCCAGCTACTCCCCCCGCGAAGCCGGGTCGATCACCGTTGACGAGATCATCACCACCGACGACGCGACGTACACGGCGCTGGCCCGGTTCGCCTTCGAGCACGACCTGAGCACCCGCACGCTCATCAAGCACGTCCCCACCGGCCACCCGCTGCGCTGGCAGCTCGCCGACTTTCGCGGCGGCCAGGTCGGCGACGACACCGACTGGCTCTGGGTCCGCATCCTCGACATCCCGCGCGCACTGACCACCCGGGGCTGGTTCGCCGACGGCGAGCTGGTCCTCGACGTGGCCGACCCGTTCCTGCACGAGCGCCACCGCTACCTGCTCAGCGCCGACGACGGCAAGGCCCGCTGCACGCCGACCGACCGCGCCCCCGACCTGTCCCTGGACATCCGCGACCTGGGCTCGATATACCTGGGCGGCACGACACCGTCCACCCTGATCCGCGCCGGGCACATCCGCGCGCACACCCCGGAGGCCGCCGCCCGCGCCGACGCGCTGTTCCGCAGCGACCGTACGCCGCACTGCCTGCACTGGTTCTGACAGCGCGCCCGGCCAGGCGCTCAGCCCTTCCCGGAGAGGACGTTCCCCCTGCTTACGGCTTGCGCAGCCGCGCGAGATCGCGCTGGACATAGCGCAGGTGCGCCCACTCCTCCTCCAGGATCACGCGCACGCAATCACCCACGGTGGGACGCCAGTCGTCGCCGCCCCAGGGGTTCGCGCGTTCCTCGGCGAGCAGCTCCGGCGTAGCCGTGGCCAGGAAGTCGGTCACCATCTGCTGTCGCTCGGCGCGCACCGCGAGAATCTCCGCGTACGCCGGCGGGTCCGCCCGGAAGATCGACATGTCGAAGCCCGCCTCGGCGGCGCCGGTGAAGATCTGGCCGATCTCGTGGAACGGCTCCAGCACCCGCAGGATCGCGCCGCGCAGCCAGGCGTCGGTCGCCAGGATCAGGTGCCGCAGGGTCTGCGCCGGCGACCACTCGCCGTCGACCCGGGCGTCCACGAGGTCCGGCGGCGTGCCGTCCACCGTCGCGCGCCACGCGGCCTGCACCGCGACCCACCCCTCGCGGAGCCCCTCGGGCGTCTGCGCCTTCTGCAACTCACGGCCCGGGAACCGCCGGTTGAGTTCGGCGTCCACGAGGGGCACCACGTCGACCCCGTTGACGACGAGGCTGCCGAAGAACAGGTCGTGGCTGTCGATGTCGAGCCCGTTCACCTCGACGCCGCGCATCGTCACGCCACTGACGTCGGAGAACCGCACGGTGGCGCCCTTGAAGCTGGCCCTGACGAAGGTCGCGCCCTCGAACTCCGTCGTCGCGGAATAGGTCTTCATGGCGTCAGTATCACGCCGCCGGGACAGCCGTACGGCGCACTTATGACGTCGGCGTGTAGGCGTTCACGTGGAAACAGGTGTTGTCCTCGTTGGTAGCACCCTCGGACACGTCGAACGACACCTCGACCGGGTGCCCGTCGTCCGCCGAGGACGTCAGCGTCATCTGCCCGCCGTCGTCGGAGGCGGTCTGCGCCAGCTCGACCAGCCCGCCGAGGGTCGGCAGGTCGATCTCCTCCTCACCGGAGGCGGTCTTGCCATCGGTACGGCGCATCGCCGCGACCTCGCCGCCGGTGACGGTGACCTCGTAGACACCCATGGACGGCTTGCCTTCACAGCGCCGCTCCACCACATAGGTGTAGTCCGCGGGCTCACTCCACGGCGGCGGCGACCCGGCAACCGTCGACGGCCCCGGCTGCGGCGCCGCGTCCTGCGCGTCGTCGCCGGTGCAGCCCGCGGCCAGGGTCAGCAGCAGCGCCAGGGGCAGGAGTGGCAGCGTACGCATCGGTGGGTCTCGCCTTCATCGATATGCCAGCGGCCCGGCCGCGATCTGTCTTACGTTGACATCATGCAGGAGACCGCACGAGGCATCGACGGCGCGGCCGCGGTCGTCGCCGCCTGGCTCGCGGAGCCCACCCTGGAAGCCCACGCCGGCCACGTCCGCAACCTCACCGCGCAGAGCCCGTCCGCCGCCGAACACCTGGCCGAAGGGCTGACCCTACTCGCCGCCGGCCTGGCCTACTCGCTGTCGCAGACCACCGGCCGCCCCCTCAACGTGGTCCTCGCCGAGATCTCCACCGCCGTCAAGAACGCCAGCGACGACGTCTGACCTTGACCCTCTCCCCGGGAGAGGGTGAACCGTCGATCCCGTCACTGCCACAGCGTTCGCAGACGGGAACACGACATGAAGACCTGGTTCATCACCGGCGGCACTCCGGGCGGATTCGGGATGGCGTACGCGGAGGCGGCGCTCGAGCTCGGCGACCGGGTGACGCTGACCTCGCGACGGCCGGAGGAACTGGAGGCGTGGGCCCGCCCCCACGGCGACCGGGTGCTCGTCCTGCCCCTGGACGTGACCGACGCCAAAGATGTCGAGCGGGCCGTGCGGGCGGCCGAGGACCGGTTCGGCGGCATCGACGTGCTGGTCAACAACGCCGGCCGCGGCTGGGTCGGCTCGATCGAGGGCATGGCCGACGCCGACGTCCGGCGCCTGTTCGAGCTCAACTTCTTCGCGGTGCTGTCGGCCGTGCGGGCCGTGCTGCCCGGCATGCGTGAGCGGGGCGACGGCTGGATCGTCACCATGTCCTCGGTGGCCGGGCTGACCGGGGTCGAGGGATTCGGCTACTACAGCGCCGCCAAGTTTGCGCTCGAGGCCGCCACGGAGGTGCTGCGCGCCGAGGTCGCGCCGCTGGGCATCCGGGTGCTGGCGGTGGAGCCCGGTGCCTTCCGCACCCGCGCCTACGCCGGCTTCTCCGGCGAGCCCGTCCAGGAGGAGGTCCCGGATCGACACCCACCGCAAACGCCGCACCCGCCCCACCGAAGTAGCCCTCACCGAAGCGGACCTGACCCACCCAGCCACCACCGCTGCGGACACAGCCGTCGCCTCCCTCACCCTGCGCCAAGCCGTCGGCGAACTCGGCCCCGCCCACCGCACCGTCCTGCTGGAGCTGTACGTGAAAGGCCACTCCGTCAACGAGGTCGCCACCCGCCTCGACCTCCCCGCCGGCACCGTCAAATCCCGCGCCCACTACGGCGTACGCCATCTACGTCATGCCTTGCTGAACAATTGACGCACCCGGCCGATGTCAGAGGGTGGTCCGTGAAACGGCTTGCGCTTCGGTCAGGATCTGCCGGTTGACCAGGCGTGTGAGCGTGGCACGGATGCCTTCGCTGGACGCCGGCCGCCACGTGCGGGCCGCTCAGGTCACCAGGCCGTGGCGGTAGGCGTACACCACGGCCTGCACCCGGTCGCGCAGGCCGAGCTTGGTGAGGATGCGGGACACGTACGTCTTGACCGTCTCCGGGCTGATCACCAGTGCGGCGGCGATCTCGCTGTTGGACAGGCCCTCGGCGATGAGCCGGAGCACCTCCCGTTCGCGCGGGGTCAGCGCGCCGGCGTCGGGATCGCTTGCGGCCGGGCGGATGCGGGCCGCGTACCTGCCCACCAGCTGCCGGGTCACCTCCGGGGCCAGCAGCGCGGCGCCCGCGGCGACGGTACGGATGCCGTACAGCAGCTGCGCCGGTGGGGCGTCCTTGAGCAGGAAGCCGCTGGCGCCCGCGCGCAACGCCTCGTACACGTACTCGTCGAGGTTGAACGTCGTCACCACGAGGACCTTCACCGGCTCGGCGACCCCGGCGCCGGCCAGCGAACGGGTCGCCTCGATGCCGTCGAGCACCGGCATGCGGACGTCCATCACCACCACATCAGGCCGGAACCTGGCGGCGAGGGCGATTGCCGCGCGCCCGTCGCCGCACTCGCCGACGATCTCCATGTCAGGCTGGGCAGCGATGATCGTCGCGAAGCCGGCGCGGATCAGTTCCTGATCGTCGCAGACCAGCACCCGGATCGGCGCGGTCACGACGGGATCCGGGCCCGGACGAGGAAGCCGCCGCCGTCCTGGGCCTCCGCCCGGAAGTCGCCGCCCAGGACGGTGATCCGCTCGCGGAGCCCGGCAAGCCCGCGCCCACCGCCACCCGCGGACGCGCTGCCGGTTCCGGGGCCCTCGGTGCTGATCTCCACGATGGTCTGTCCTTCGCCGTGCTGGACGTAGATCCTGGTCCGGTTGCCGTGCGCGTACTTCAGGGCGTTGGTCAGCGCCTCCTGCACCACCCGGTAGGCGGCCAGCTCGGCGCTGCCGGTGACCGCCGCCGGCGTGCCCTCGCGCAGGAACTCGACCGGCTGCCCGGCCTGCCGGGTCTGCTCGACCAGGGCGTCGAGGTCGCCGACCGGCGGCGTACGCGGGTCGCCGGTGCCGTGGTCCGGATTGAGCAGGTCGAGCAGGTGCCGCAGATCGCCGACGGCCCGGCGCCCGGTGCCGCTGATCGCGGTCAGGCTCTGCTCCAGCCGGTCCGGGGTGTTCGTCAGGTAGCGCGCCGCCTCGGCCTGCACGACCATCGCCGTCACGTGGTGGGTGACGACGTCGTGCAGTTCCCGGGCGATGCGCGCGCGTTCGGCCGTACGGGTGGCCTGCTCGATGTGGCGGCGGCGGTGCGCCTCGGCGGCCCGGTTCTGGCGCAGCCACGCCCCGATCCCCCACGCGAGCGCCAGCAGCAGGTAGAAGGTGGTGAACCCGGTGACGCCCTCCGTCGAGCCGAGCCGGTCGAGGGCGATCGCCAGACACCCGTACGCCGCGGAGGCGAGACCGGCGACGATCCGGCGGCGCCGGTGCAGGTGGGCGCCGGCGCTGACGAGCGCGATGGCCAGCCCGGTCCCCGCGACGGTGTGGTACTGGCGAAGCTGGTCGAGGGCGAAGCCGAGCGAGACCAGCGCGAGGCAGACGGCCGGCCAGCGGCGGCGTACGGCCAGCGGCAGGCACTCCAAGGCGACGACGCCGACGGTCAGCGCATCGTACGGGCGGTCCGGGAGGTTGCCGAGCTGCGTGCCCTGCCGTTCCAGGGCCGGGGCCGCCGCCGCGAGGGCCAGGGCCAGAGCGAACGGGAGGTCCCGGACCGTGACCGGCCACTGCCGCCACCGGTCCGGGAGCCTCCGGAGCCGGGTCACTCGGAGACTGTAGCGGGTGCCGTGGCCCGCACCGTGCGGCGGCGGGCGACGAGGTGCCCGCGGCGCTTGGCCAGCCACAGGAACACCACCGTCAGCACCACGCCCGCGAAAACCGCGTACAGGCTGCCCTCCGGCCCGAAGGCGCCACCGGTCAGCGCGACCGGGCCCGACGTCGAGGCCTCGAGCAGCCCCGTCGACTCGCCGTTGCCGGAGACGGCGACGCCGAAGATGCCGCCGGCGGCGACGTTCCAGCCGAAATGCAGGCCGATCGGGATCCACAGGGTGCGGGTCGCGGCGTAGCAGGCGGCCAGCATGAATCCGGCCTCGACGGCGATGGCTGTCGCCCCCCACAGGGTGGCGTCCGGGTTCGCCAGGTGCATCGCGCCGAACACCACACCGGTCAGGGCGAGGGCGATCCAGGTGCCCGCCCACTGCTCGACGATGCGGAACAGCACCCCCCGGAACAGCAGTTCCTCGGTAACGGCGGCGGCCGCCATGAACCCGAGCACGCCCACCGCGCCCGCCGGCGAGCCCCAGCCCTCGACGTGGTAGCCGCCGACGAACGCGATGTTGGCGATGACGACCGCGAACATGGCGACGCCGAGCAGCGTCCCGCGGCCGAGCGCGGCGCCCCAGCCGTCGCGGCCGAGCTCGGCCGGCTCGCGGTGCTCGGTGCGCCGCACGATCCACCGGTAGACGGCCACGCTCAGCACGGCCGTCACCACGCCGATCACCAGGGTGAGCGCGACATTGCCGTCGACGGCGGCGACCCCCTGCCCGCCGATCAGGGCGACGGCGGCGACGGCGAGCAGCTGTTTGACGATGCGCACGGTGACTCCTTCGCGGACGGCGGCCGGGCGCCGCGTCCAGGAAGAAATCTAGGAATTTCGGTCGCCGCAGTCGTCACCGTGCGGTGGACACTTGCGGGTAGCTCGCACGGGGGACAAGCCCTCCGTGCGAGGGTCACCCGGTGTGCGAACGCCGCTGCTGACGCCGCCTGCGGCATCGCGCCCGTCCTCGGCAGACAAGGTCAATTGTATCCATGAGGGGTAGGGCTGTGGACAACGCTGATCCCCGCCCAGCCGCAGCACTACCATCGGTCGGCATGGCGCAGACCCTCGCGCACCAAGCCGAAGCCCTGGAAGCCCGGGCGCTCACCGACCCCCACCTCCATGACGACTATCTGCTGCAGGCCGCCGCGGTCTGGGCACGCACCGGCCACGGACAGCACATCCGCTCGCAGCAGATCTGCACCACGCTGATCGAGCAGGGCAGCAAACTCACCCGCGCCGCCCGGCTGCAACTGCTGGAGCTGCATCTGGAGCACGACGAGAGGGACCTGGCTCGCGCTCAGCTCGCCGCCCTCGCCGAGGAGCCATCTCTGACCACCCTGGACTGTGCAGGCGCCGCCGAGTTGCTCGACACCCACCACGACCTGCCGGCCGCAGCCGACTGGTACGACCACGCCGCCGCCCGGCTGACCGACGAGCAGCTCGACGCGGTCCGCAACGACACCGCCCCGGGCGCCGAGACCGCCACGATGCTGTCCGACCGCCAGGACGTCCGCCAGCGCCTCGGCAAAGCCCCCGACGACCTCGACCGGCTCGTCACCGACGAGGACGAGGACGACGAGGAACTGAAAGCGGCCCTTGCCACCATCGACAAGATCTTCGGCCACCGCCCCGCGCCCTGAGCGGCCGCCGCGCATCAGGGACGACGGCCGCCACCGGAACGTCAGAGGCGCGCCACGGTTGCCGGAGCGCCGACGGGCCGCCGCGGACCGGGCGGGAACCGACCGCAGGGCAACCCCCGGCCGGGCCGGAAACGCAGCAACGCCGGCACGGCCCGCGTACGTCCAGTCCTGCCTCCCGCCGGCGGATGCGAACCTTCACGCCATAGGAGCGTGCGCCTCAGCGGTAGGGCGCGCCCGGGCAAAAGATCGCCGCCTCACATAGCTGGTCGGCAGCACTGCGCAACGGGTGAGCCATCCCAGCAATACTCACGTGTACCTCACGAGGAGCTCGCGTCCTACGGAGGTATCTGATGTTGAACGACCAGTTCCTGGATGAGGCTGACCGCTGGGTCGACGACTGGAACAACAAGATCGAGGCGCGGCTCGACCGCACGCGGGCCTTGGCGACTCGACTCCAGGAGATCCGCGGTTACGCCCGTGTCGGCGGCGGCTTGGTGGAGGTAGCCGTAGACAGTTCGGGCACGCTCACGGACCTCCACCTCGACGAGGGTGTACGCCGGCACTCCGTACGGTGGATCGCCGAGCAGGTGCTCCTGGGAGCCCAGACCGCACGGGCCGACCTGATCCGACAGGCCGAACAGGTCGCACAACAGTCCGGCGACTCCGACACTCCGGAGGGCCGGGCGGTGCTGTCAGCGCTGGCCGCTCACACGGGCGTCGGCGCACGATGACTCAGCCGGTGAAGGTGCCGCCGGAGGACCTCTACCGGCATGCGGGCCACTTGCACGCGATCGCCGATGAACTGACTACGGCTCAGCAAGCGGGCAACGCCACTCAACCCGGCCCCGGGTCCTACGGTCAGCTCTGCACGATGGTGCCGAACCTGCTCGCGATGCTGCAGACGCCGCTGGTGGAGGCGATCGCTGAGGCGTCTCGGTCGGTCCGCGACACCGCTGACTCGCTCATGGATGCCGCGAAGGGTTACGAATCCACTGATGAGACCGCCGCGTTCATCCTTCGGGACAGCGAAGGCCGCTGATGAGCATGGCGGTGGCCGAAAGCCGATGGGACGGCGTCTGGATAGCCGAAGACATCGAGTCGATCCGCCGTGGGGTGGTGAACGGCAGCTGGATCGACGGCACGCTCGGCGTCATCGGCGCCGGGCTCGACGCTCTCGCCCTGATCACCGACCCTCTCGGTGCGCTCCTCCAGTACGGGGTGTCCTGGATCATCGAGCATGTCAGGCCGCTCAGCGAGGCACTGGACTGGCTGGCCGGGGATCCGGCGGGTATCGCGGCGAACGCTCGGACTTGGCGCACCGTCGCGGGGCAGTTGGACCGCCATTCCGCCGAGATCGACCGGGCGGTCAGATTCGATCTGTCCGAATGGGCGGGCGACGCCAGTGATGCCTATCGTGACTGGTCCCGACAGCAGCACGAGGCTGTCGGCGCACTCGTCAAGGCGGCCGAGACGATGGCGGCCATCACGGAAGGCGCCGGATGCCTCATCGCCGCTGTTCGGGTTCTCGTCCGGGATGCGATCGCGACCCTCGTCTCCCGGCTCGTTGTCTACGCGGTCGAAGAAGTCGCCTCGCTGGGGTTGGCGACTCCCCTCGTCGTCGGACAGGTCACCACACTGATCGGTGCCTGGACAGCGAGGATCGCCCATTGGCTGAAGAGCCTCCTGCTCAGCCTTCGGAACCTGGTGCCGAGCGTTCGCCGGGTCGGCGAACTGATCGACGAGACAAGGGCGATCCTCAACAAGCTCCGCCACGTCCAGGAAAGTCCGGACGTCCTCAACCGGGTCAGGAAGCGGGGAGCCGGGCCGATCCAATTGTTCACCTCGGAGTCGGTGCACGATGTCGCAGCGAAATACGGCATCGACATCTCGGACCTGACGATCTCCCTCGGCAGCAAGACCACCCGCGGCATCTGTGGGCGGACTCTGCCGGACGGCTCGATCGTGCTGTTCCCGACCGGATTCCGCAGCGAGGAGGACCTGGCCAGAACGCTGACTCACGAGAGGTTCCA
This sequence comes from uncultured Actinoplanes sp., assembly GCA_934667465.1. Lineage (GTDB taxonomy): Bacteria > Actinomycetota > Actinomycetes > Mycobacteriales > Micromonosporaceae > Actinoplanes. The sequence goes on from CAKUMG010000116.1 coordinate 9,414, forward strand.
CCACGACGAATTGGCAGCCGGCAAGCCCTTCCCCGAGAACGACGCGGAGTTCGACGCCTTCGAGGACCGGGCATACGCACACGAGGACCAGTGGTGGGACAATCAGCCGATCAGACCCGAGCCGAGAACCAGATGATGACGACCTACGACCAGTGGCTTGACGCCTACAGCGCCGCGTACGACGCCACACCCGGGCCGTTCTCCATGCCGTGCCCCCACTGTGGGCACCGGCGTCTTCAGCTCGTCTTCACCGGCGACCTCGACCGCATGGTGGGATACGCGCACTTCTGGTGCGACCACTGCCTGCTGGGCATCGGAATATCCCGCACGACCATCCCCGCCCAGTCCGTCATCCAGGACATCCGGCAGCCGCGCGAAGACCGGCAGCCGAAGATTCCCAACTACCAGTTGGTCCAGTAACTCTTTTCACCTGCACGGCCGCCCAGCCCAGCTCTTCACCGCCGGAAGTCATGTCGATGGTGACTTCACCTCCGCCACGCTTGGAACGCTGCCACGAGCAGATCCGCCGCCTGACCCGCGAACTCGTCGTCGCCTCGGCCTGGCTGGCGGTCTCCCGCGCGCTCGACGACCGTAAGCGCGCCGCCCTGGCCGACTGGGCCACCTCCCTGCGCAAAATCGGCAAGGGTACGGGCAGAAGGCCGCCCACTGGCAGGCCGAGGCGCAGCGGCAGATGTCGGCGGCCGTCGACGCCGTACCCGTCTGGGTCATGTCCATCGACCCCGCCATCGAGCAGTTCGCCGGCGGCGCGCAGTTCGACGTCATCATCGTCGATGAGGCATCACAGGCCGACATGTTCGCCCTGCCGGTCCTCGGCCTCGCCGAACGCGCCGTCGTGGTCGGCGACGACCAGCAGATCGGCCCGCAGCTCAGCTTCGTCGGCGACGTCCAGGGCCTGATCGAGGCCCACCTCGGCGACGTGCCGTCGGCCAACCAGTTCGACCCCGAAGGCAGCCTCTACGACCACGCGGTCCGCCGCTCCGAGCGCATCCTGCTCACCGAGCACTTCCGCTGCGTGCCGCAGATCATCGAGTTCTCGAGCATCAACTACTACGACAACGAGATCGAGCCGCTGCGTACGGATCGCCCGGCGGGCCTGGGCGCCCCCGTGCGCACCGTCTTCGTCAGCGAGGGCATCCGCCAGCCCGTAGAATCCTTCTC
>CAKUMG010000117.1 GCA_934667465.1 uncultured Actinoplanes sp.
GCTCAGCTCGACGAAGTACTCGCCGTCGGCGGTCGCCCGGTAACAGAGCGACTCGCCGTTCTCGACGCAGTACGGCTGGTCGTCCTTGAACGGGTACTTGTTGACCCACCACGCCGGGTAGACCCGCAGCTGCAGCTGTCCCTTGCTGACGGCGTCCTCCGGCTCGCGCAACTTCTCCCACGGGATGTCGCCCGGCGTCAGGCCGAGGTAGGACTCCCCCGGCAGCGGCGCGCCGATCTCGTCGCCGACCTCGCCGGCGGACGTCACCTCGAAGCCGGCCGGTAGGTAACCCAGTTCGAAGCCGATCCGCACCGGTTCCGGCGCCTTGCCTGCCAGGCCGTCGGCGATCTCGGCCAGCTTCTTCTCGGAGACGTCGCCGGTCATGGAGACGACCGCCCAGGCGTCGTCGGCGTACTCCCACGAGAACCGCGACTCCTTGCTCGTCGCGTCCTTCCGCTCGCCCCGCTGGTAACGACCGGCGTCCTTCACCCGGGTCGGGTCGAAGGCACCCGGGCGGTAGATCACCAGCTTGCCGGCGGCGGTGGCCAGCTCGTGCTCCTCGCCGAACCGGTCCGTGAACGGGGTCGTCTCGTCGGGGTCGGTGATCCAGGAGGCCTGATATCCGGGCGTCACCAGCGCCGTCTCCGAGATCGTGTAGCCGGCGGCCTCGTAGGACGCGATGGTGCCGGTGAAGTCGTCCGCCGGATAGGCGAAGGGAACCGGGGACGGCGACGCGGACGGGCTCGGCGCGGCCACCTGCACCGGCTCGGGGCTCCCGCTGCCGGGGCTCAGCTGCGGCACCGCGACCGCGCCGGTGATGACGAGCACGGCCGCGGCGGCGCCCGTACCGGCCCAGGCCGCGCGCCGGCGGCGCTGCCGCTTGCGACCGGCGGCCACGAAGTCGTCGACGGAGTAGCGGGGGGTCGGCGCGTCCGACGTGGCGTCGCGCAGCATGTCAGACAGCTCGGGCGGCATGGCGGTTCTCCTCGGCGGTGAACACCTCGACGCCGAGGATCCGGCGCAGCGCGACCAGCCCCCGGGAGGTGTAGCTCTTGATCGTTCCCTCGGGGCAGCCGAGAGCCTCGGCGGTCTCCCGCACGCTCAGGCCCTCCAGATAGCGCAGCGTCAGCACGGCCCGCAGGCGCGCCGGGATCTTCTGCAGCGCGGCACGCATGCGCAGCTTGTCGTCGATCTCGCCCATGCCGTCGCGGGTCGCCGCCCGGTCCGGCATGGCGTCGCTCTGCGCGCGTTCCCGGCGCCACCAGGGGCGCCGGGTCTCGTCGATCGCCGCCCGGATCACCGCCGTGCGGGCGTAGCTCGCGTGGTTGTCGATGCGCGACCACCTCACGTACAGCTTGGCGAGGGCGGTCAGGACCGCGTCCTCGGCCGCCTGCCAGTCGCCGCACGTGAGGTACGCCAGCCCGCGCAGCGGTTCCATCTGCGCGGCGACGAAGTCCCGGTACTCCGTATCTCTGTCGCTCACGACTACTGGACGCGCGGACCGGCGGCCGGGGTTACATCACGATCAGATCAAGGAGCGCGAAGACGAACAGCGCGATGCCCACGAACCCGTTCGCCGTGAAGAAGGCCCGGTTGACCTTCGACAGATCGCCGGGCTTGACGACGACGTGCTGATAGACGAAGGCCGCCGCGGTGGCGAGCAGTCCGACCCACCAGAACCAACTCAGGCCGACGAGGAAGCCGAACCACACGAACAGCGCGAACGTCACCACGTGGGTCACGGTCGAGATGTGCAGCGCGGTCCGCACCCCGAACCGGGCCGGCGTGGAGTGCACGCCGATCTGCCTGTCGATCTCCACGTCCTGGCAGGCGTAGATGATGTCGAAACCACCGATCCAGAGGCCGACGCCGACGGCCAGCACCCACGCCGGGCCGGACCCGTCGAACGTCCCGGTGACCGCGAGCCAGGCGCCGACCGGCGCGACCGCCTGCGCCAGCGCCAGCACGAAGTGCGGGAAGTTCGTGAAGCGCTTCGCGTAGGGATAGACGATCAGCGGGATGACGGCCAGCGGCGACAGCGCCAGGCAGAGCCAGTTGAGCAGCCCCGCCGCGACGAAGAACACCACGAGCGAGACGGCCGCCCCGGTCCACGCCGTGCGCACGCTCACCGCGCCCGTGACGAGCTCGCGATTCCTCGTACGCGGATTGAGCGCGTCGATCTTGCGGTCGAGGATGCGGTTGGCGGCCATGGCGAACGTGCGCCCGGCCACCATCGCGACCGTCACCAGCAGCAGATCGACCCAGTGCACCCCGGTGCCCGCCCGGTCCATCGCGACCAGCGCCGACAGATAGGCGAACGGGAGCGCGAACACCGAGTGCTCGATCGCGACCAGCCGCAGGAACGCCTTGACCCGCCCGGGCTTCTCGGGCGCCGCCGCGACCGCTGTCATATGCCGTATTCCTTCCACCGCTTGTCCACGAGCGAGGTGACCTCGGGAGCCATCTTCATCTCCTCCGGCCAGCCCCGCGTGTAGCCCTCCGTAGGCAGCTTACGGGTGGCGTCGACACCCGCCTTGCCGCCCCAGAACTGCTGGTAGGAGGCGTGATCCAGGTGGTCGACCGGGCCCTCGACGACGACTAGGTCGCGCGAGTAGTCGACGTTGCCGAACGCGCGGAACGCGACCTCGTTGTAGTCGTGGACGTCGCAGTCCTCGTCGACCACCACGATCAGCTTGGACAGCGACATCAGGTGCGTGCCCCACACCGCGCTCATGATCTTCTGCGCGTGCTTCGGGTAGCGCTTGCGGATCGACACGATCAGCGCGTTGTGGAAGACGCCGGCCGCGGGCATGTCGTAGTCGACGATGTCGGGCACCAGGAACTTGAGCAGCGGCCGGAAGATCCGCTCGGTGGCCTTGCCCAGGCCGGCGTCCTCCTGCGGCGGCTGCGACGTGACGATCGAGTGATAGAGCGGCTTCTTCCGCATCGTCATGGTCTCGATGTGCAGCACCGGGAACGGCTCGACCGGCGTGTAGAAGCCGGTATGGTCGCCGAACGGCCCCTCGGGCGCCCGCTCCCCCGGCTCGAGGTAGCCCTCCAGCACGATCTGGGCGCTCGCCGGCACCTGCAGCGGCACGGTCAGGCAGTCCACCATCTCGACCCGCTCGCCCCGCAGATAGCCCGCGAACAGGTATTCGTCGATGTCACCGGGCAGCGGCGCGCTGGCCGCATAGGTGACCACCGGGTCGGCACCGATCGCCACGGCCACCGGCAGCCGCTGACCCAGCCGCTCCGCGACCGCGTGGTGCGCGGTGGAGTCCTTGTGGATCTGCCAGTGCATGCCGAGCGTGTTCTTGGAGTGCTGCTGCAGCCGGTAGAGGCCGAGGTTGCGCTTGCCGGTCTCGGGGTGCTTGGTGTGGGTCAGGCCGAAGTTGTGGAAGATGCCGCCGTCGCCGGGCCACACCTGCAGCCCGGGCAGCAGACCCAGGTCGACGTCGTCGCCCTTGAGCACGACCTCCTGGCAGGGCGCCGACTTCACCTTCTTCGGTGGCATGGAGGTCAGCTGCATCACCTTGCCGAGGCCCTCGCGCATGCCGCCCCAGCCCACCGGGAGCTCGGGCTTGAGCATGTTGCCGATCCGGTCGCCCACGTCGTCGAGCTTGTCGACGCCGAGCGCCATCGCCATCCGCTTCTCCGTGCCGAAGAGGTTGATGACGACCGGCATGTCACCGCGGGTGGGGCGCTCGAAGAGCAGGGCCGGACCGCCGGCCCGGACCGTGCGCGTCACGATCTCGCTGATCTCGAGCGTCGGGTCGACCGGGACGCGCACCCGGCGCAACTCGCCGGCCGCTTCCAGAGCCTTGATGAAGCCTTGCAGGTCGGAATAGGGAAAGCCGCTCGCCATGCCCCCAGTCTTTCACCCGTCACCGGTGCTTCGCCTGTGGCGTTGGAGTCAAAGGTTCGGTTTCAGCGGGAGACGAGGTGGGTGGTTTGCGGTTCCGGTCCGTAGCACGGTGGTGTGCCCTGGCGGGGCTGGTCACCGGGCTGGCGCTCGCGGCACCCGCGGCCTCCCATCAGCGCGACCAGCTCCCGGTCTGCAAGCCGGGCAAGGCCTCGACCGTGGCCCCCACCACCAGACCGAGTGTCAAAGCCCCCAACGCCTGCCGTACGGGTGGCCGCGTCCAGGAATCCGGCATGCGCCTGGACCAGGTGCGCACGAACTTCACCCCGAGCGGCTACCACCACCTGGGTGCCGGCACCGGCGGCGAGTGGGGCGGCGTCTCCGGCCGGCTCGAGGTGGTCGACGGCGCGATCCGGCAGAACTCGTACGACTTCGTCGCCGCCCGATTCATGGTGAAGCGCGACATGGGCGGTGGCAGCATCTCGTGGCTCGAGGCCGGCTGGGCCGAGACCGGCTGGGCGGGCCAGGGCCGCCAGCACATCTACACGTTCAACACGAACACGAAGACCTGGCAGTTCTACGACCAGTACCACCTGCGCGCCGGCGACCGGGTGTGGCTCGACCTGCACACCGACAGCAACAACGTCTGGCAGGCGTGGCTCTGGTGGAACAACCGGTGGAACCTGCTGACCGCGCAGCGGCTGCCCATCGGCCGGAGCGCCCACGTCGAGCAGTACGTCGAGGTGCACGTCGACCCGACCAAGCCGGCCCACGTGCTCGTGCCCGGCGTGACCGTGGACAACGTCCAGCTGCGGCCCGCCGGCGGCGGCATGCCGCGCTACTGGCGGGAGGACGTGGACACGCTGACCGGATACACCGGGCAGCAGCGCGCCGGCGGTTTCTGCCTCAACTGGACGACCAGGTTCGACACGTGGACCGCCGGCGACTGCGACTGAGTTCCGCTACAGGCCCATCGCGTTCGCGTAGGAGTGCAGGCTGCTCGAGGCGAACAGGTTCACGCCGAACAGGTTCATCAGCATCGTCACGAAGCCCGCGATCGCGATCCACGTCGCCGTGGTCCGCTTGATGCTCGGGGTCGCCCGGGCGTGCAGGTAGGCGGCGTAGACGATGAACGAGATGAACGCCCACACCTCCTTGGGGTCCCAGTTCCAGTAGCGGCCCCAGGACGCCTCGGCCCAGATCGGCCCGGCGATCAGGGCACCGAACGTGAAGAGCGGGAAGCCGAACGAGGTCAGCCGGAAGCTGAGCCGCTCCAGCGACGCGGCCGCCGGGACCTTGGCGCCGAGCGTGTACGGGAAGCGGCGCTTGCCCTGGTCGTAGCCCGTGCGCACGAGGAACATCGCGGCCGGGACGGCGGCGACCAGCAGGATGCCGCTGGCCACGATGATCGTGGAGACGTGGATGATGAACCAGTACGAGTTGAGCGCCGGGACCAGCGGGCCGACCGGGGTGTAGGCGATCAGGCCGGTGCCGCCGAGCAGCACGACCAGCGCCAGCGTGGCGAAGAGGCTCAGGTGGCGGATGCCGGGCCAACGGGTCAGCACGCCGAGCCACACCGCGGCGCCGACCAGGCAGACCGTGAGGACGAACTCGTACATGTTGCCCCAGGGCATCCGCTCGGCGGCGACCCCGCGGGTGACCACCGTGCCGAGGTGCAGGGCGAACGCGAGCCAGGTGACCCCGACGCCGATCCGGCCGAAGAGCTCGGCGCGGTCCCGCTTCGGCTTTTCCTCGACGACCGAGGGCAGATCTGCCGGAGCCGGGTCGACGGGAACCGGCGCGCCGGCACCCACGAGCTGCTCCGCGGGGCGCTGCGCGGCCCGGCCGATGTGGCTCCTGGAACCGAACGCGTACTCGGCCGCGCTACAGATCATCGCCACCAGGTAGGCCAGGACCGTGAGGGCCATCAACTGGTTGGACAACTCCGCCATCATGGCGTCCCTTCATCACGGCCGCGAGCGGACCCCACGAGCCGGTCGAACTCCTCGCCGAAGGCGGGGTAGTCGGTGCGGGGCAGGCCACCGGCCTCCACCAAACTACCGGACCCCTCCCGCGGCGAGATCCGGAACCACATCCTGCGCCGGTAGCCGGAGAGCGACAGCACCAGCCCCAGCAGCCCGGCCACCGCGCCGCCCAGCACGAACGGCTGGGCCGGGTCGTAGCGGACCGCGATCGTCGTGAACGGCCGGGTGGCCACGAACTCCAGCTTGGTGCCGTCGTCCAGGGTCCACCACTGGCCCTTGGCGAGCCGCTGCGGGCGCTCGCCGTTGATCTTCTTCAGCTCACCCTTGTCGATCTGGCTCTGGTTGAGCGAGTAGACCGAGCCGGGCAGCCCGACCTCGACGCCCAGGTCACCGCGGTAGGCGTCGAGGAACAGCACCGGGTCGCGCTCGGCCGGATAGATCGACATCGGCCCGCCCGCCGGGTCGACCGTGGGCAGGAAGACGCCCTCGAAGCCGAGCTGCTGGGTGACGTCGCGCTCGCCGGTCTCCGGGTCGATGTTGACGTCGGGGAAGGCGGCGACGCCCTCGCTGGTGAACATGCTGTCCTGCGGCAGGAAGGGCACGACCTTGGTCTGCGAGCGGCCGAAGCGGTCGGTGTAGCGCAGCTCCACGGCGTACCCGTGTCCGAGCAGGTAGACGCTGCCCTTGTCGAGCCGGAGCGGGTCGTTGACCGTGAACTTCTCCCGTTCGAAGGGGCCGTCCGGGTCGGCCTGCACTCCGACGGTGGCCGAGTAGGTCTTCGGCTGGCCGCTCTCCTGGAACGCCGCCTGGAACTCGTCCAGCTGCACGCAGAAGTACGGCAGGTCGGCCGCCTGCACCCGGGGGCCGAGGCTCGACTCGTCGTACTGCGTGATCGAGTTGCAGAAGCCCTGCTGGTCGCCCTGGACCAGGATGCGGTTGCCGTGCCAGCCGTACCAGTGCCCGAACCCGACGCCGACCAGCACCACGAGCATCGCCACATGGAAGAGCAGGTTGCCGCTCTCCTTGAGGTAGCCCTTCTCGGCCGAGACCGTGACGCTGCCGTCCGGCTTCTCCCGGACGACCGTCCGGAACCGCTCGGCCCGCAGCGCCTTGGCCGCGGCCTTCGCCGCCGTCGCCGGGTCGTCGGCCGACTCCTCGGCCGCAGCGTGCTGCGGCAGCCGGTTCAGCCGGCGGGGAGCGTCCGGCGGGGTGGTCCGCAGCGCGCGGACGTGGTCGAGCACCCGCGGCACGATGCAGCCGACGAGCGAGGTGAAGAGCAGCAGGTAGATGGCCGCGAACCAGGCCGACGAATAGACGTCGAAGACCCCGAGGTTGTCCAGCACCGGCGCCAGGTCGGGGTGCTCGCGGAAGTACTGCGCGACCTTCTCGACGCTGACCGGGCGCTGCGGCCAGACCGAGCCCGGGATCGCGGCCACGGCGAGCAGGAAGAGCAGGACCAGCGCCGTACGCATGCTGGTGAGCTGCCGCCAGGAATTGCGCAGGAGGGCGATCGCCCGGTTGGGGCGCCGGGGCGGCGGCGTGGAAGCGGGCGCGGAGCGGTCCTCGACGACGGTCACAGCAGGGTCCCCGCATCGAAGTTGAACGTGGTCAGCAGCCAGATCAGGAACGTGTCCCAGCCGCCGGTCAGGAGCGCGACGCCGACCAGGATGAGCAGGCCGCCGCCGATCCGGGTCACCCACCGGCTGTTGCGCCGGACCGCCTTGAAGAGCCCGAGCAGGCGGTGGAAGAAGAGCCCGAAGAGCACGAACGGCAGACCCAGACCCAGGCTGTACGCGATTGCGAGCACGACCGCGCGGTCGGTCTGACCCGTACGGGTGGCGAGGCCCATCACGGCGCCCAGGGTCGGCCCGACGCACGGCATCCACGAGAAGGCGAACAGCGCGCCGAGCACCGGCGCCCCGAGCAGCCCCGCGTTCGGCAGCTTGCGGATCCGGGCCTCGCGCTGGAGCCCGGGGATCAGGCCCAGGAAGGCGAGCCCCATCACGATCACCAGGATGCCCAGCACGATGTTGAACGTGCCCTTGTGCTGCAGCAGCGTCTTGCTCAGGTTGGTGACCAGGACCATCACCAGCGTGAACACCGTGGCGAAGCCGAGCACGAACAGGCTGGTGCCGGCGAGGATGCGGCCCTTGACCCGGGTGGTCCGGGTGAGCACCGCCACGCCACCGCCGCTCTCCTCCTGTTGGGGCTGCTGACGGGCGTCCAGGTCGGAGCCGGCCAGGCCCGTCACGTACGACAGGTAGCCGGGCATCAGCGGCAGCACGCAGGGTGACAGGAAGCTGACCAGCCCGGCCAGCGCGGAGACCACGACGGCCAGGAGCAGCGGCCCGCTGCCCGCGATGTCGGCGAAGGTGTCGCCCATCAGCCGTTCCCCTCGGCGGCGACCCGCTCCACGAGCGGCTGCAGCTCGGCGACCGTTGTCGACTTGCGCAACGCCACCGCGATCCGGCCCTGCCGGTCCAGGATCAGCGTCGCGGGCGTGGTCACCTGCGACACGTCGAACTTGAGCGCGACGCTGCCCTGCGGGTCGAAGATGCTCGGGTAGGTGACCCGGCCGCGCTCGAACTCCTTGGCGGCGTCCTTGTCGTCACGCACGTTGACGCCGATGAAGCTCACGTTCTTGGCCTTCGTGGCCTGGTACGTGTTCTCCAGGTCGTCGGCCTCGGCACGGCACGGGTTGCACCACGAGCCCCAGAAGTTCACGACGACGACCTTGCCCCGCTCGCTCGTCACGTCGTAGGTGCCGCCCTCGAGCAGCTCCCCGGTGACCTGCCGGGCCTCCGGGCGCTGGTCGGGCGCGCACTCGATGACGTTGGACGCGCTGGTGACACAGTCGGATTCCCAGCTCGCGCTGCCGCATCCGGCCAGGGCACCGGCCGCGGTGACGGCGGTGAGGACGACAGCGACGAGCCGGCGCACGATCAAGCTCCCTTGGCGGTCCTGGCACCGGGCGACATCGCGACCAGCGCCGCTGCGGGCTCCGCGTAGTCGATCCCGACTATCTTGGCGCCCTCGAAACGGAACGAGGTGAGGCTGGCCAGCCCGCACTGACGTTTGCGCGGGTCGTGCCAGAGACGCTTCTTCTCTACATACCGCCGCAGCGTCCAGATCGGAAGCTGATGTGACACACAGACCGCCTCGTGGCCCTCCGCCGCGACCCGGGCGGCGTGCACGGCCTCGAACATCCGCTGGGCGATCACGAGGTAGGGCTCGCCCCAGCTCGGCGTGATCGGGTCGCGCAGCACCCACCAGTTGCGCGGGTTGCCGAAGGCACCGTCACCCACGGCGACCTTCTTGCCCTCGAAGAAGTTGGCGCTCTCGATCAACCGGATGTCGGTGGCGATCTCCTGCTTGAACTGCGCGGCGAACGGCTCCGCGGTCTCCTGTGCGCGCTCGAGCGGGCTCGCCACGACGTGCGTGATGTCCCGGTCGGCGAGCCACTCGGTGGCGGCCTTGGCCATCTGCCGGCCGAGCTCGGAGAGGTGGAAGTCGGGCAGCCGCCCGTACAGGATCTTGCCCGGGTTGTGCACCTCGCCGTGCCGCAGCACGTGCACCGTGGTCTTGGTGGGCTCGCTCACGCGTCACTCCCCGCGGCTGCGGCGGCCCGGGCCGCGAACGGCAGGGCCGCACCGATGATCTCCAGGGCCGCGTCGTCCAACGCGGTCGACACGAACCACGACTCGAACGCGCTCGGCGGGAGATAGACCCCGCGGCGCAGCATCTCGTGGAAGAACGCCTTGAACGCGGCGGTGTCCTGGGTCTTCGCCCCGTCGTAGTCGCGCACGTCGGCGTCGGTGAAGAAGACCGAGAACATGTTGCCCGCGGTCGACAGCCGGTGCGGCACGCCCGCCACGGTGAGCGCGTCGGAGGCGAGCCCGCCGACAGTGGCCGCCAGGTCGTCGAGGCGCTTGTAGGCCGCGTCGTCGGACAGCCGCAGGTTGGCCAGCCCGGCCGCGCAGGCGAGCGGGTTCCCGGAGAGCGTGCCGGCCTGATAGACCGGCCCGGCGGGCGCCAGCCGCGACATGATCGCGGCCCGGCCCCCGAAAGCGGCCGCCGGCAGACCACCACCCATGACCTTGCCGTACGTGAACAGGTCCGCATCGACCGGCTCGTGCCCCGCCCAGCCGCCCGCCGAGACCCGGAAACCCGTCATGACCTCGTCGACGATGAGCAGCGCGCCGTTCGCGTGGGCGATCTCCGCCAGCCGCGTGTTGAAGCCGTCCCGCGGTGCGACCACGCCCATGTTGCCCGCGGCCGCCTCGGTGATGATCGCGGCGATGTCGTCCTGCTGCGCGAAGATCTCCTCGACCGCGGCCCCGTCGTTGTAGGGCAGCACGATCGTCTCGCTCGCCGCCGCCCCGGTGACGCCGGGCGAGTCGGGCAGCCCGAGCGTGGCCACGCCGGAGCCGGCCGCGGCCAGCAGCGCGTCGACGTGCCCGTGGTAGCAGCCCGCGAACTTCACGATCTTGGACTTGCCGGTGTAGCCCCGGGCAAGCCGGATCGCGGTCATGGTCGCCTCGGTGCCCGAGCTGACCAGGCGCACCTGCTCGACCGGGGTGCGCCGGACGATCTCCTCGGCCAGCTCCACCTCGCCCCGGGTCGGCGTGCCGAAGCTGGTGCCCAGCGCGGCGGCCTCCTGGACGGCGCCGATGATCTCGGGGTGCGCGTGGCCGTGCAGCAGCGGGCCCCACGAGCACACGAGG